>NZ_JYHN01000039.1:0-122500 GCF_000954015.1 Clostridium sp. FS41 | reverse complement strand
CAAATTAAAAGTTGATTCTTGGTTTTAGACTACTTAGCTTGGCTATAGTTATCTTTAACCTTCATTACTTGGTTTTGTTCCGAATTTTCTCAAATCCAAAGGTCTAAACCAGACCTTTTGTTTTTAGAATTTTCAGGGTTTTACATACTATTTAATCTTCAATTATCAAGGTTCGTTTGTTGTTGTCTTGTTCAGCAGCAACTTTTATATCTTATCACAGCTGCTTGCGTTTGTCAACAACTTTTTTTATTTTCTTTGTTGTTGTTTTTCAACGGCAACTTTTTTAGTTTATCATAGTTTCCATATTCTGTCAACAACTTTTTCCAACTCTTTTTCGGAGCCGCCCCCGCTGTTTTCGCGGTGGAACTTTAATATAACACTACTGGCTCAACTTGTCAAGGGAATTTGTGCCATTTTTTTATACAATTTTTAATTCTTTTTCACAACTACAAAATATGCCCGTTTTTTCATAATTCTTCTATATTTAGTGGTTGGCATAAAAATGGCTGAGTCAAGTCTTCTCCAACTTTTCCCAGCCATTTGTGTTAATTCAATATAATATAGGAACAATTATTTCAATCCATACCCGGTCATTTCACAGAGACCAGCCGCATCCTATATAAATGAATGCTCTATTCATACAGCCCAACCTAAAAAATCCCCCGGACAATACCTCCCAGTATAAGGTTGATCAGATTATACCGGTACAAAAACGTAAGCCAGGTACTGGCATAGACCTGTTCCTCCAACATCTTCCCAACAGGCGTTGCCGAAAACAGGCTGAGCACAAATCCCGCCACCCATAGCAGTACCAGCCCCTGGGCAAATCCCAACAGCGCTCCCGCTATATGGTTCAGTCCGTACAGTATAGGAAGGCGGGCAATAAGATCCAGCCATCGTACCACCATATGGATCAATACAAAGACAGCTATAAATAACAGGATGGAAGCAATTGCATTGATAAGCATATCCGCCAGGTACATACTCACATACTCCGCAAACTGGTCTACGCCCAATATTTTATAAATCTCGCTGTTGTTATTTTCCAGCAGTACATCCTTAACAGACTGAGGCAGATTCAACCGCTCAATGGACATTCTCTGAGCGGAGGGAAGTCCTGTATCTTCCATGGAAGGCTCCTCCCAGCCAGCGATGCTGAGTATGGCATCAGCCGCCCCCTGCCGGATGGATGGGTTATCTTTTATAAAACCTGTCATGTACGGCGTAGCGATCTTCACAATGACAATGGTGAGCACAAGGGCACCCAGGGATACACACTGCTTTAAAAATCCCCTGTAGTGCCCATACAGAACCATGCCTATCAAAAATACTCCTGCCCCCACGGACAGCCAGTTCTCTATTATCATGTCTCAGCTTCTTTCAGTCTCAATTTCAGTTAATTATCAGGCGTTCTATGGCTGCCGCCACACCATCCTCATCATTGGTAAGGGTGATCTCATCCGCTGCGGCTTTTACAGCCTCAAGGCCGTTCCCCATGGCAACTCCCACTCCGGCTGCCTCGATCATGGAGATATCGTTCTCCCCATCGCCAAAAGCCATGGTCGCTTTTCTATCTATGGACAGGTAGTCCGCTAACCACATAAGGGCATTTCCCTTTGTTGCCCCATGGGCATTGATCTCCAGGTTATTATAGAGAGAAGAGCTGATGACAATTCCTTCCACAGATCCAAGATCCTCTCTCAGGGTCTTTCTTTCTTCCAGATCTCCCAGATAGATGTTCACCTTCTCTGCATCACTGCCGCATTCTTTTACATAGCGGATCACATTGGGCACAACATCCCTGGTGGCCCTGACCATTTTCTGAATGGTGGGTGAAACTCCATAATTTTCCATGTGGTCAATGAACTCAGGCTGGGTAATTCCTCTGCCGTTAATATAAGGATCATACATGGCATTGTACTTATCTGCAATACTCAGAATCTCCAGCGTCTTTTCATTAGTCAGGGTACGGCGGAGCAGGCACCTGGCATTTTCCAGGTCCGCCACCGTACCACCATTGGCGGTAATGGCATAATTTACACCGGGAAGCATACGTATCTCCTCCATAATACCATCCACTGCCCTTCCAGTTGTTGGCACGATCTGAATTCCCATACGGGCACATTTGATCAGTGCCTCCTTATTACGGGGGGACAGACGTTTCCGGCTGTCCAGCAGGGTCCCATCTAAATCAAGTGCTATCAAACCTATGGATTTCATATAAAATGCTCCTCTTTTAATATAAGAAGACCATCTTTGTCATACTTGGATGAAAAGATTCCCGTTATTCGCTTAAAGAACGAAGGATTCTCTGCCTTGTCGGCAGCTTCCTCAATCAGGTCTTCTGCACTTTCCTTGGTAAGGGCGATTCCGTCCTCCTCCATGATTTCGATCCTCTCATAGAGGGCCAGCATGCTTTTGCCGGATATACTGCAGTCAATGTCACTGGCATACTCGCATGCATATTTGGCGAATTCGTCAATGTCCATCTCCTCTTCTTCCATTTCATCCATCGGCAGTTCTTCATTGTCTGTAAATTCCGGCTCAACCAACTTCTTTACAGGTGCAGGTGTAACAGGAACTTCTTTCCTGGCCGGTTTTTTTGCCGGTTCCACGGCCTTCATTACCGGCTGTTTCTTTTCTTCTCTTGCCGGAACCTGCTCTTTTATAGTCTGGGCAACAGGCTGCATCTCCTCCTGCGCCGGACGTTTTAACGGTTCCTGAGGCATGGCCCGCACCGGCTCTTCCTTCTTTTCCTTTGGCATCTCCTGCCTGTGGACCTGGACCTGCCTTACCGGTCGTTTATCTTCTTTGGGCGCTTCATACTCATTTTCCTTTGGGGGCCGGCTTTTCCCAATGTATTCAAAGCGTTTTGCCAGACCCGGATACACTCTGTGAAGGGCGGCCAGACGTTCTGCAGTGTCGATCAGCACCACATTCATGCCGGTCTCATCCCTTGCCATAAGCTGGTTTAATTCCTGAAGTATGGCCTCAGTCATATCCCCCGCCTGTTCGATCATAAGATCCTTTCCGGTCAGTTTGTCAGATAAGTTGAAGACACCCTTGCTGTTAAGCCGCTCTCCTGTTATCTTAGCTGCCTGGTTCTTCGCACCTGTCTCCCTGTGGATCTCCTTTAATGCTTCAATGGCCTTCTCAAGCCCCTGCTGAGGCGTCTCAGCTTCTATCATAAGATGTCTGGCCTCGCGGACTGCTCCCTTTTTTATATCACGGATATCTGAAAGTACGCGGGTCTGAGCAGCCTCTACCTCCTGCTTAAAACCGCTGCCGGAGATTCTGGACATTTCCATGGCCAGGTTGGCCTGAACCTCTGCTTCATGAATACGGGCCTTCAGGGCTTCATCCGACATCCACTGATCGCCTGCAGACTCCTTCTGTCCTGCGCCGGACTCCTGTAAACGCTCCTCAAAGGACTCCTCTGCCGCCCCATCTCCATATGGTTTTTCCGACATTTCCTCTGTTGCCGCCATCTCTTCCTCCCCATCTTCCGGTTCTATAGTAACCTGAGTGCGGGGCGGATCCTCCTCCATAAGGCGGTCATCGGCATACTGGGAATATCCGTCACGGGAATATTCGGAGTATTCTTGGGAATACCGCCCATGACCATAGCCGGATCCCGGGGCATATGCTGATTCTTCGGTATATTCCGGCTCCTCTGCATATTCCTGTTCTTCTGCGTATTCTTGTTCCTCTACGTATTCCGGTTCTTCTGCGTATTCCGGTTCTTCGGTATATACCGACTCTTCCCCATATCCGCCTCCCGAGCCAAATTCTCCCTCATGGCCATTGTCATAGCTGCCTTGACGGGAATTTTCTGTTGCACGTGGGTACTCAGACTCCTGGGCATAGCCTGGTTCCTGGAGATAATCGGATTCACGGACATAGCCCGGTTCCTGGGCATAATCGGATTCCTGGCCGTAGTCCGTATCCCGGCCGTAGTCTGATCCCTGATCATAATCGGATTCCCCGGCATAACCTGACTCCTGAGCATAATCCCCTTCCTCTTCATAGCCGGGTTCCCTGGTCACTGCTGCCTCCCTTGCATAGGAGGCAGACTGAGCCCCATAATGATCCCTGCGGGAACCGGCTGCCGGCGTGTCACTGTATTCCTCCACAGGGGCACCCATCCGGTATTCTTTTTCCACTGCCCGGAGTTTTGCCTCATACTTGTCCCTGTTTTCCACCAAATCCATCTGGTATTTGGTAAGAGGGGCAAACTGTATCTTAAGTTCCATTGCCTTTTCCACATATTTACCCAGGCCAAACATAAGCATGATCTTGTCACAGGCCATGATACAAAGCTCTCCCATGCCGGCCTCAGCATACAGTTCAGCCAGCTCGTACAGCCATTTTTCATCTAATTCAATGTTGCAGTACTGTTCCAGGGTGTGGATCAGCTGCTCCACAGGAGCGCCTTTGGCTCCCAATATCATATACCTCAGGATATACTGCCTGGGATCATCAGGCGCCAGGTCGCAGAATTCCCTGTAATAGTCTTCCGCTTCACCGGTGCTGCCCTCTTTTATGGCCAGCTCCGCCAGTTTAAACAGCAGGCGCTTGCCAATAGGCGCACGCTCAAATGCAAGCAGCAGGATATCCTTGGCTTCCTGGTACTCCTGATTCTTCTCATATATGGTTGCCACCATGGACAGGATATTGACATTGCGCACCCTCCGCCAGTCAATGGTATCCGCAATTTTCATGGCTGTCTCATAGTCGCCTTTGTTTACCATCTTCTTAATCTGCTCAACTTTAATGTTAAACTCGTATTTATCCATCTTTTGCATCTCCCTATTGCCCCGGTATGGAATTACCTGTCTGTCAGTCTGTACTATATCTCTGTTCTGCCTTCCAATGCCCGAAGAAGCGTTACTTCATCTATGTATTCCAGGTCGCCGCCAACCGGTACACCGCTGGCGATCCTGGTAACCTTAATCCCGGTAGGCTTGATCAGCTTGCTGATGTACATGGCTGTGGTCTCACCTTCCAGGCTGGAATTGGTTGCAATGATGACTTCCTCCACCTCAGACTGAAGGCGCTGCATCAATTCCTTAAGTTTAATGTCATTCGGGCCAATTCCCAGCATAGGGGAGATGGCGCCGTGAAGTACGTGGTATACACCTTCATACTTGCCGGTTTTTTCATAGGCAGCCAGATCCCTGGTATTCTCAACCACCATAATGGTTTTATGGTTTCTCTTATCGCTGCTGCAGATCGGACAAAGCTCCTTGTCTGTAAGGGTAAAGCACTCTTTGCAGTAGCGCACATTATTCCTGGCTCCTGTCATGGCTCCCGCCAGCTCCTCCACCTGCTCCTTCGGCATATTAATGATGTGAAATGCCAGGCGCTGGGCTGATTTGGCGCCAACTCCCGGAAGTTTTGACAGCTCTTCTATTAACTTGGTAATCTGACTGCTGTAATAATCCATTAGAAAGGAAGACCTCCACCCAATGCTCCGCCAAGTCCGCCTGTAAGCTTGGACATGGCTTCGCTGCTCTCTGCCTCCATCTGACGAAACGCTTCATTGGTTGCCGCCACGATCAAATCCTCCAGCATCTCAATATCATCCGGGTCCACTACTTCCTCGGATAATTTTACGGATACGACCTCTTTCTTACCTGACACTGTAACACTCACTGCCCCGCCACCGGATGCAGCCGTGTATTCCTTGGTCTCCAATTCCTTGGTTGCTTCTTCCATCTGGCGCTGCATACGCTGTGCCTGCTTCATAAGATTGTTCATATTGCCAGGCATTCCGCCTGGAAATCCGCCACGTTTTGCCATGGTGTGTTCCTCCTGTTATCTTCCTTTTTATTATATTCTTCTGATATAACTTCTAATCTTCATATGTAATATCCATATGAATCTTATCTTCCAATTCTTCCTCAGTAACATAGATCGTGTTCAGCCGTTCACCTCTGCCCGCCAGACGGGTCTTGAAGTAAATGGATTTGCCGTAATTGGTCTCAACGTACCGTTCCAGTTCACCGATGACCGTTGGACGTTTGCCCATATCATAGTTCATGGGATCCATAAACACTATGGTAAGGCATCCTTCGCCTCCGGGTTCCACCACGGTATCCCTGAGATAGGACTTTGCTCCTCCGCCCATGCTGCGGACAATTCTGGCCCATTCATTGCGGACCAGCTTCAGATCCTCCAGCTGTGCCTTTGGAAGACTTACCCGCTCTGCCGGTATTTCCGGCTCTGCGGAAGCTGCCGCAGGACGGGCCGCCTGTCCGGCAGTTCCCGCAGCAGCGTATGCCGGAGCTGCTGCCTGTATGGTCATTCGTCCTGCCTCCAGGTCCTCCATCAGCATCTCCAGATCGCCCAGGCGCTGAAGGATGGAATCCAGATTAGGTTCCATGGCCGGACGGGTAAGTTTTATCAGCGCAACCTCTACCAGAACCCGCTTCTGCGTGGCATAGCGCAGTTGGTTGGACAACTCTGAAAATACCCGGATATAACGCATCAGGGTTGGTCCATCCGCCTTTTCCCCGTCTGCCTTCAGCTGTTTTAAATTCTCCTCCGACATGTCCAGCAGACCTTCTGCATCATCTGCGCTTTGGATGAGAAGGAGATTTCTCATATACCATATAAAATCAGTTACAAACTGTCCCAATTCCCGCCCCTGAATCACGATTTCCTCCAGGGCACAGATGCAGTCTTTTGTCCTTCCATCCACAATGGCTCCAAACATCTGGCTGAACACGCCGGCATCCACTGCCCCCAGAACTTCCAGAGCGTTGTCATAGGTCAGCACCTTGCCGTAATGAAACGCCACACACTGGTCCAGAAGACTCAGGCCGTCACGCAGGGATCCATCCGCCGCCTTGGCAATATACATCAAGGCCTTGTCTTCCACCTCAATCTGTTCTGCCTGGGTCAGTTCCCTCAGCCGGTCCGCTATGGTATCCAGGGAAATGCGTTTAAAATCATAACGCTGGCACCGTGAAAGGATCGTGATGGGGATCTTGTGCACCTCGGTTGTGGCCAGTATAAATATTACATAGGAGGGCGGTTCCTCCAATGTCTTAAGCAACGCGTTGAAGGCACCGATCGACAGCATGTGCACCTCATCAATGATATAGACCCTGTACCGTCCCTCGGTGGGAGGATACTGAACCTGGTCCCGTATATCACGGATGTTCTCCACACCATTGTTGGAGGCAGCGTCAATCTCCACCACATTCATGGATGAACCTGTCTGAATGGCCTTACATGTGGGACATTCATTACATGGACTTCCATCCACCGGGTGTTCACAGTTTACGGCTCTTGCAAATATCTTGGCAATACTGGTCTTGCCCGTACCTCTTGTCCCGCAGAACAGGTAGGCGTGGCCGATGCGCTCCGACGTTATTTGGTTTTTCAGGGTCTGCACAATGGGGTCCTGTCCCTTTACATCTTCAAACGAAACAGGACGCCACTTGCGGTATAACGCCGTATATGACATTTTAGTTACTCCTTGTTATTTATATCATTCATCACCAAAGCTGATTCCCACCATCTTGGCTTCCCGGATCATGGAACATTCCGGATCCACTGTCTTTAACTTTCCGGCTACCTCGGACAGCGGTACTTTGGTTATCTCATTGTTTTTAACAGCTACCATGTAGCCGTATTCTTTATCTGCAATCAGCCTGGCCGCAGCGGCTCCCAGCCTTGTGGCCAGAACGCGGTCATAAGAGCAGGGCTCTCCGCCCCTCTGCATGTGTCCCGGTACCGTCACCCTCACCTCGCTGCCTGTAACTTCCTGGATCCTGGCACCGATCTCATATGCCACTGACGGATATACCATGCCGCTTTTTTTCTTTTCCTTTAATTCCTTCTTGGTCATGACCGAGTCTTCCTTGGAAATGGCTCCCTCAGCCACTGCAAGGATGGAGAAACGCTTGCCTGCTTTGGAGCGCTTCATCAGAGCATCACACACCGTATTGATATCGTATGGAATCTCCGGCAATAAAATGATGTCTGCGCCGCCTGCAAGTCCTGCATACAATGTGAGCCATCCCACTTTATGCCCCATAACCTCCACAATAAACACACGTCCATGGGACGCGGCAGTGGTGTGTATACAGTCGATTGCATTGGTCGCAACATCCACAGCGCTCTGGAATCCAAAGGTCATATCCGTTCCCCAGAGGTCATTGTCAATGGTTTTAGGCAGGGATACCACATTAAGGCCTTCCTGGCTCAGCAGGTTGGCTGTCTTCTGGCTTCCATTGCCGCCAAGTACCACCAGGCAATCCAGTTTCAGCTTTTTATAGGTATGTTTCATGGATTCCACTTTATCCAAACCATTTTCATCGGGAATGCGCATTTGCTTGAACGGCTGACGTGAGGTTCCAAGAATCGTTCCACCCTGGGTCAAAATACCTGAAAAGTCTGAAGATTTCATAATTTGATAGTCTGCATACATCAGTCCCTTGTATCCGTCTTCAAATCCAATGATCTCCACATCATCAAATAAGTTGTATAAGGATTTTGCTACGCCTCTCATGGTAGCATTCAGTGCTTGGCAATCTCCCCCGCTGGTCAGCATTCCTATTCTTCTCATACTGCACTTCCTCCATATCAGACTTTTTCCTACTTGTCAATGGTTCTATTATACCCATTTTGTAATTATAACGCAAAGGGTATCTATGGGCAAGTATAAATATTCCTACGATTTTCTTGAGTTTATTTCATAAATGATCTTATTTTTTTTAAAATAAATGGGATATAAATCTGCCGGCAACAATTGTCATCTCCAGATTTATATCCCATTTTTAAATTCCACGCACCTTGCTTTGTGCAATCGCCACGGACGTTACTCATGCAGTTAACTCGGTCCAGGCTGCCTCACGGCACACGGGAGGTTCCGCTTAGTGCTGCTGCATTCCTGCCCTGACACGGTTCACAGATTCCCGTTGCGTAAGACCCAAACGTCAACGCCACTTACACAAGGCAGCTCCGCAACGGGTTGCCCGAGGCAAGGTATCACCCCTGCTGGAGCGGATTGCAGGTACAGGGCACCGCTATCTCCCCGGCTGCGTGGAAACTTTATGACTTGGTTGGGTGTTACACGCTGATTCTACACACTGCGTGTAACCGCTTGTTAAGTATAACTTGCGGGCGTGGTTTTGTCAAGGGGCGCTTGTTTGCCCGCCCTTGCATGCTTTTACTGTTCGCAGGAATGGCGGGAATATGATGTTGCAATGTAAACCAGATCATCTCTCCGGTCTGAAACCACTTCTTTACAGGAACCGCAGGCTGTATTCCGTATCTCCTCGCAAACTCCCGTACCCTGTCATGAAACACCATCTGCAAATATGACAATATCCTCCACATTGTAAACTGTCCACACCATTTCTACTGCAGCATTTCCCAGCCCTATGATTTCTATTTTTAGCTTATTACTCCTCAAATATAAATATGCATTTTTAATTTTCAATAATTCTATTTCCTAAGTTTCCTAAAAAAATCCTTCAAGAGCCTGGAACATTCTTCTTCCAAAATCCCAATCTCCGTGTCTACCTGGTGGTTAAACCCAGTCTCGTGGAGCATGTCAAGGACAGAACCCGCGCACCCGGCCTTGGGATTCATACAGCCTATTACTACCCTTGGGATACGGGCCTGCACAATTGCGCCGGCACACATGGGGCAGGGCTCAAGGGTAACATACATGGTACAGTCCTCAAGGCGCCAGTCACCCATCTGTTTACATGCCTTTCTAATGGAGGTTATCTCGGCATGGGACAAGACACTTTTGTCCGCATTACGCCGGTTATATCCTCTGGCTATAATCTTTCCCTCGCGGACTATGACGCATCCGATCGGCACATCCCCCAAATTTCCTGCCCTGTGCGCCTGCCTTATGGCCTCTTTCATAAACTTTTCATCCGCCTCACGCCTCTGTCTGTTCCCTTCCTCCTCAGCCATGGATGCAAGACGTTTTTGCTCCATCCTCTTTTCCCATTTTCTTCGCCTGGTCTCCTCCCCCTTCTGCTTCTGGGTCAGGGCATCCGATCCGGGATCCATGGGGCAGTCCGGCATTGTATTCCGGCATTCTTCCGTCTGCGTATTTTTCTGTATGGCCATTTGCATGTCCTTCTGTGTATCTCTTTGTATATCCTGTGCGGTTTCCCGGATAATAACTGCGGCTCCCTCAGGCCTACTTCCTGGAGTTCTGGTCTTCATATAATTGCTTCCTCTTTTTTTTACACTCTGGTTGTGCTATACTTTTCTCATTATATATAATAAATCAAAAATTGAAAAGGCACAGGTTGAATGAATCATGAAAATAAGCGGACTGCAAAAAACCACATTGCTGGATTTTCCCGGACATGTGGCTTGTACCATATTTACAGGGGGATGTAATTTCCGCTGCCCCTTCTGCCATAACAGCGACTTGCTGGATAACGGGGCGGATGACGATTATACAGAGGAAGAGGTTTTTGAATTTTTACATAAACGCAAGAGGGTATTGGAAGGGGTCTGTATCACCGGCGGGGAGCCTACCCTGCAGCCGGACCTGGAAGATTTTATCAGAAAAGTCCGCGAATTGGGTCTGGCCGTGAAGCTGGACACCAACGGATATAAACCGGAACTGCTGAAAGATTTATGCCAAAAGGGGCTTTTAGATTATGTTGCCATGGATATCAAGGCTTCCCGGGACCATTACGGGGAGGTCGCAGGTGCGCCCGGACTTAATATGGAATTAGTTGACGAGAGTATCGCTTTTCTTCTGTCCGGCAATACTCCATACGAGTTCAGGACAACCGTGGTCCGCGGCCTTCACACAGCGGAAGATTTCCGCAAGATCGGGCCGTGGATCAAAGGGTGTCCCGGGTACTACCTGCAGTGCTTTACTGAATCCGGCCAGGTTCTTGTTCCTGGCATATATTCTGACTTTACAAAAGAAGAAATGCTGGGCTTTGCGGATTTGGTCCGTCCCTATGTGGGCCAGGTATCCCTGCGCGGGATTGACTATTAGCGCGTGTTTGAACATTGCTTTCTGACATCTGTGCGTCACTCTTTGCGTGAGACTCAGCTCCATTGAGGAAGGCGCAGCGGACTATGCCGGCTGAAGCGGGACCAAATCCGTGCAACATGGAGCGCTGCTTTATCCTAATGATACCTCTGTCGGATTCCTTAGGGCAGATGGCGGGAATGAATTTTCAAACACACATTAGTCCTGATTCTGCATTCTCACATCCGTATACCAGTAGCCAAAGCGGCCGTCCTGTGACGGCTGTTTTTTTGACAGCACGAAGTGGGGGAACCCAAACATGGATGCCATATATTTTTCATTGCTGTAATAATGGCCGGGCACGCCCAGGATATACCGTGTACGGCCCTGGGATTCATCTCCAATGCGGGCCAGTATCAGGTAACGGTAATTGTAATAACCGTGGAGCAGGAAGCTGTTATTGCCATAATTCCAGTTTTCCCTGGGCAAAAGCCCGATATCCTGGGGCTTGATGGTGAGGATTTCGCATCCATTCATACTGTCAAATGCCTGTATTTTAGGATACCGCTTGCGGAAATCTTCCCATAGCTGGCGCGGTCCAAGGTTCTCCTGCTCTTCCTGTTCCAGACGCTCCAGTTCCTGTGGATTTCCTAACAGCATTTCCTCCCTGGCGGAGTCGATCACAAGTGGCTTTTCCTCCGTCACATCCCCCTCTGATGAGACGGGATCTGTCTTTGGAGCTGGTCTGGGACGGGTAAACGCTCTGTTGTGGGCAGCCGGACGGGATCTCATGTCCGTCTGGGCCTGGGCAGATGGCTGAGTCTGGGCAGGCTGCCGGGTCTGATCAGCTGGCTGAGCCTGCGAAGACGGACGGGTCTGGGCAGGCTGCCGGGTCTGATCAGTTGGCTGAGCCTGTAAAGACGGACGGGTCTGGTCAGACTGCTGGGTCTGATCGGCCGGCTGCGGCTGGATAAGCCGCTGGGTCTGATCAGTCGGCTGCGCGGTCGGCTGTGCCTGGACAGATGTGTCTGTACGCATACCCATTCCAGGGAATCCGCCTCTCTGATACCTTGGATTATTCCTGTAGGGCATAGGCCTTCTGGGCTGCGGGTTTGCTGCCGCCGGGATATCTGTCCCGGGTACAGTATCCAGACCGGAGGGCATATTGATATGATCCGGCATATTTGTGCCGGCTGGTGTATTTGCGCCGGCCGGTATGTCGGTTCCATTGGGCATATTGGCACGGGGATAACGGTTCAATCCATTCCGCATCTCTCTTTGCTGCCGCATGATGGCATCTGGTAAGACAACAGGATGGGGACGGTTTCCCATAAAAGGCGAATTTGAATCAGGGCCAAACTGGCGGACCGGCTGTCTCCCCATATCCGGCATCGTCTTCCCATCAGGATACTCCTCTGATTCTGCGCATTCCCCATTGTCTGTATCTGCACGCAATGCCTCTGTGGAATGCAGCATGGCCTGGGAATTATTTGTACGGTTCATCTGGTTTTCATACTCTGACCGCGGATGATCTTCCTGTTGGGAACCACACCGGCATGGGGCGGATTCTTCCGGCTGCATCTCGTATTCAGATGTCTGTTCTGACCCGGGCTGCATTTCATATTCCGGCTGCATTTCCGGCTCCGGCCCCATCCCATATCCAGGTTGCGCCTCTGCCGCCGGCTGTTCCCCGTACTCACACGGCATTTCTGGCCCCGGCTGCATCCCATATTCCGGCTGCATCTCCCCTTCCGGCTGCATACCGTAGTCGGACGTCATCTGATTCCCATTCCATTCTCCGTCCTGAGGGCAGGC
The DNA here is from genome assembly GCF_000954015.1 of Clostridium sp. FS41. NCBI lineage: Bacteria > Bacillati > Bacillota > Clostridia > Eubacteriales > Clostridiaceae > Clostridium > Clostridium sp. FS41. The sequence goes on along the minus strand of NZ_JYHN01000039.1, from coordinate 109,713 downwards.
TGGTCCACCGGCCTCCGGCTGCATTTCCTCCGGCTGCATGTTTTCAGCCTGCCATGAATCTCCAGACTGATATTCTGCGTCCATCTGCCCTGAACCCTCTGGCTGATATTCTATCTCCGTGTGCTCTGAATCCCCGGACACATATTCCATATCCGGCCGCCCATTCATTTCACCGGCTAAGGTTGCATCTGTGCCTGTTCCTGTGCCTGTTCCTGTGCCTGTTCCTGTGCCTGTTCCTGCGGATGCTTCTGCGCTTGGCTGGGCACTGTTTTCCAAACAAGCATCCAGCTCCGGCTGAGCCTCATTTTCCCGGGTTTTGCTCTCAGACGCTGCTTCTCCCCAGACAGGCAGGGTTCCCCTATCAGAAACCGGTTCCCCATCAGGCAGTCTTGTTCCGTTAGAAGCATTTTCTCCCTGAACCTTTACGGTTTCCTGGTCCATGTCCTGAAGGGGGACAGTATTTGGCAGAGCCGGTTCGCCTGAGGATGACAGTACCTTGTCATTGATCTCCTTTTCCAGCTCCTCCACTTTTTTATGTATCTGCGTCTCAGAATTCCCCAGTTTTCCTGATGTTACATCAGCCAGCTCCACCTCAGCGGCATGGGCTACGGCATCCTCCCATATGGTAGTGTACGCCCGCCACGAGTCATTCTTTTCGTGGATGGTCAGCCCGTAGCACTGGTCCAGGCTGCATCCCGAATCCGCGGCATTTTCCACTGAGACCACGGCACGGAATTCCCCTGAACCGCCCCTGATAAAAATACTTCCCAGCGGGATCTCCCTGCCTGAAGCCAGCAGATATACACTCAGGTCACTGCTTCCCACGTAGACCTTTTTTACATTTACGCTGAGCTTGCACTGTCCGTTCCGTGACTCAAGTTTGGCAAATCCTATATTTTTGCCTTTGACATCGCCTTCGTAGGCATAGATATAAGATATCAATCTTCGATAATTGGTCATATTTTCACTCCTCGCACCCATAGTCTGCAGCTGCCCTGAACACGGCCTATCTGCTTTTATAAATATTTTATGCAATTACCCCTTGAAAGTATGTTAGGAAAATGTTATCCTATGTTTAAAGTTTTATAAAAATTTTTTTCAGAATAGATGGTTCGGCTGTAACGACACATCTGCAACTACTATTAGTGTATGGAAAGGTGGCAATTATTATGAGAATCTACAAAGCAAAGGATTACAATGATTTAAGCCGCAAGGCTGCCAACATTATCTCCGCCCAGGTTATCTTAAAGCCTGACTGCGTGCTGGGACTGGCAACCGGTTCTACCCCTATCGGCACCTATAAGCAGCTGATTGAGTGGTATAACAGAGGCGATCTGGATTTCTCCGAGACAAAGAGCGTGAACCTGGATGAGTACAGGGGTCTGACAAAGGATAATGACCAGAGCTATTACTATTTCATGTACAACAACCTTTTCAAGCACATCAACATCAATATGGACAACACCAATGTTCCGGACGGAACTGAGCCGGACAGCGAGAAGGAATGTGCCCGCTATGAGAAAGTGATCGAAGCTTACGGTGGTATTGATCTGCAGCTGCTGGGCCTGGGGCATAACGGCCATATCGGATTTAATGAACCGGCCGGGGATTTTGCAAAGACCACCCACTGCGTGGATCTGACCGAGAGCACCATCGAGGCCAACAAGCGTTTCTTTGCATCTGTGGATGATGTTCCCAAGCAGGCATACACCATGGGCATTGGAACCATTATGAAGGCAAAGAAGATCCTTCTTGTGGTAAGCGGCGCTGATAAGGCTCAGATCCTTCATGATGTTCTCTGCGGACCGGTTACACCTGATGTTCCGGCTTCTGTCCTTCAGTTACATAATGATGTAATTGTTGTTGCGGATGAGGCTGCCATGGCCAAATTATAAGCATAAAATAAAGGGCTGTCCTTTCTTACAAGGGCTGTCCTTTTTTGTACTTTATCTTGAGATACGGTTCTGATGACGCATCAGGATCAAGGGGTAAGAATCTTTCTCATATGCTTTAGTCTTTTGGAGGCATGGACCATTCCGTCTCCATGGCGGTCCCCTTAATCCCATATGTTTTAACATAATATTTAATCTCAGCCAAAGCTCCGTCAACATCTGGGGGTCTGCTGCGGGAAATGGCAGGAACCGGATGGTTTAAATTTCACCAAAGCTTTTTTTTAAATAATAAGACCGCTCCACGGCACCCTCTGCCATGAAGCAGTCTCATACACCACTTTTATCTATTCAACTGAATCATAATCCGTGCGATAGCTCAGGAAGTCGTTGTCCCCCTGCTTAATGCTGCTGCCCTGGTAATTTCCGCCGTTTACCTTAAGCTTCAGCTTTCCCAGTTCAAAGTTCTCAGTAAAGGTATTGCCGATCTCGGTGAGGAACATCTCATCCGATACGCCCTCGGCGCTCTCCGCCTGATTTAGGTCCAGGGTTCCCACTGAATCCTCTTCTTTGCCCTGGATATCAAAGCTCAGAACCTTGGTACCCTGTGTGAGTACGCCGTATTCTATCAGCTTGTCTACCAAAAGCTGGGCATCCAGCCCCTCTGTGTCAAGGGAATCCATATCCTGTACCAGGCTGTCAGAGTCCCCTCCATGGTATATGGAAACAACTGCTACCGGCATCACATTGGGATCCGGCACCTTATCGCTTGCCCCGCCGGTGGACTGGGGAACGATCTCCTGAGTATCCTTTGCCGCCTGTGTGGTCTGTTTCTTCTGTTTTTCAGTAGTAGGCGTGCAGGCTGCCAGGGATACTGCCATCATCACTGCCATTGCACCTATTAACCATCTTTTCATAAATGTAATTGCCTCCTTTAGTCCTTTTCAAAGCTTCTAAACCAGGAGTTCAGCTTTGTCAGCGCCTTTACAAGGGCTTCCAGTTCTTCTTCCGTCAGTTCTTTCACAACTCCATCTATCATCTGTTCATGAAACTTCTTGTGATGATAGTATGCCTTAACTCCTTTTTCTGATAGGGAAATATATACGACCCTCCGGTCTTCACTACTGCGCTGTCTGACCACATAGCCCTTTTTTACCAAACTGTTCATGGATATGGTCAGTGTGCCCACTGTCACAGATAATACTCTGGCAATGCTGGACATGTTTTTAGGCGCGTCAATGCCAATAGCCTCTATCACATGCATATCGTTATTGGTAATATCCTCAAATTCCGAGGTGATAATTGCCTTCTGCTCTATATCATTGACATCGCGGAACAGGCTCACCAAAACTTCATTCAGCGTCTCGTAAGTTCCCACGTTTCTCCCTTTCACTTTCTGCTTCAAAAGCTTCTTACTGATTGTACAGTATTTTAAGTGTTAAAACAACCCCCTAAATCCTTATAAAATTCTTAACAGGTTGTGATTTTTCTGTGTCCTTTGTAATTCAAATACGATTAAATTATGATCTAAATACAAGACGGGCAAATGTTTCTCCCCTCTCCTCAAAATTCTTGAATATCCCATAGCTGGCGGCGGCCGGCGAAAGCACACAGCTACAGCCCGGCCTTGTTATCTCCCTGGCCCGTCTGACTCCGTCCTCCAGATGCTCAGCCAGGATCAGCCTGGACCTGTTTTCAAAATCAGGGTAATATCTGTATATCTCCTGGTAGATCCTCTTGCCGGTCGCCTCCATCAGGATAATATGCCTCACCTGACACTGGGACAGGTACTCGATCAGCTCCCGGTAATCAATCCCCCGGTCCATTCCTCCGATCAATACCGTATCCGTATCCTTCAGGGTCTTTAACGCCTGGATCGTAGTATCACAGATGGTGGAAATGGAATCGTCATAATATTTGACCCCATCCCGCTCTCCCAAATACTGAAGCCTGTGGGGCAGCGGCTCATAGGTTTTAAGGCCCTGGGTAAACAGTTCCTCATCCATGCCCAGGATCCGGCACACGGCATAGACCACCCCGATATCAAAATAGTTGTGCTGTCCCAGAAGCTTGATCTGGTCCACGGGTATCCTGTAAGACTGGGCATCGTACCTGATCCAGGTCTCGCCTTTTTCTTCTGAAACACATAGCTGGGCATCCGGTGCATCCACCCCGGCCCTAATCAGCCTGGAGGGACAGGTTCCTTCCTGCGGAAGGCACTGTACATTACAGATCAGCATATCCGATCCTGTCTGGTTCTTAAAAATGCGGTGTTTGCTCTCCACGTATTTTTCCATGGTGCCGTAGTGGTCCAGGTGCTCCTCGTGGATATTTACCAGAATCCCAATATGCGGGGACACGGTCATATACTCCAGCTGATGGCAGGACAGTTCAAACACGATCCTGGTATCCTTTGTCACTTCCTCCATGTGGTCCAGGGCAGGTATGCCTATATTGCCCAGGATCATGGTATCCATGCCTGCATTTTTTAATATGTGATACAGCAGTGTGGTAACCGTACTCTTTCCTTTGGTGCCTGTAATTCCTATGATCTGGTCACGGAAAAGCTGGAAAAACACCTCTGTCTGGGAGAGGATCCTGCACTTGTATTCCTCCGCCGGCTTTTCCAGCACAATACCCGGGCTTTTAAACACCACGTCATAGTTATCCAGGCATTTCTGGTAATCCGGTCCTGTTATCCACAATCCATCCTCATCCGGCCTGGATGCAGGGGATGACACATCCGCAATATCCAGCTTCTCATAGCCCCGGACCTGTCTGAGAACGTGGTACGTGGACTGTCCTTCCCTTCCAAATCCCAGAAGCAGTACGCGCTTCCCCTGAATCCATGGTTTTATCTTCTCTATCATGTCCATTCTCCTTACGCGGTTACAGGTCCTGATACGCATTGTTCCTTTACCAGGCTGAGCCAGGGTTCAGGCACCAGGTTTTCCCCGTCATAATAGGAGGAATACTGGTCTCCCTCCTCCTTATACCGGTCATACAGGCCGGTCCCTTTATAATAGGAAAGGAGCAGCGGAAGGTCTTCCCCGTCCCTTTCCATCCTGTCAATGGTCATCACAATGGCCGTATTGATCTCCGCCCGGCTGCCCACACACTCAAAGGGCTTCTCCTCCTGAATGCCAACCAGCTGCTCCAGGGTGGTCTTCATGGATCCATCCTCCAACATATCTTTTCCAAATATCTCCCTTACCTCCTGAGAGGATAGGAAGGGTGAAAGGATCAGATATACGAACAGGCACTTGGGGCAGCGGCCACACCAGCTGTCCGTCCTGCTTCCCGCATTGCAGCTCCTGAATATACCATGATACTGCTTCTGCCCTGCAAAATACCTTGCGATCTGGAATTCGCTTAACGGGCGCAGCATACTGAAATAATAGGCGCTGCCCGGCAGATACCTCATCTCATATCTGTGGAAATCCTCTTCAAACTTAAAACTTTTGGAGTACTGGTGGTTTACCGTGCTCCCCTGGACCGTACTCTCATTGGCACTGGATTCATTGGAAAGCGCCACCCAGTCCAGGCCGTACATCCTGGCTGCCAGAATGCTGGAAAATGCCACCAGCGCGGAGAAGGGCGTATGGCCATTGAGATATCCCTGCCTGTTAAGCTCCAGCATACCGGGATCCAGGGTGCGCCTGACACTGATGATGCGATCCTCCTCAAGTCCGGCCGACCGGGTGGTGTGGATGGTGGCTCCTCTGGGATTGATAATGTACCCATAAAGAGGTTCTCCCGCACTGCGCAGAAGTTCCAGGGTCACAGCCGAATCCTTCCCGCCTCCGATGGGAACCAGCACCCCCTTCCTCCGGTGGGACCGGGCCTGTTCCCGGAAATCCCGGGGCAATTCCCCATGAACCTGCGCTGATTTCAGCGATGCCTCTTCCTGCACATTGGATACAATATCCATAAAGGTGTCAGGATCCGCTTCTGTGATCTGATTTACATAAAAGAACTCGCCCAGTCCGTTATAATAAAGGTCCTTCCACCAACTTACCTGATCCTGGTTTAATACACCTGCCTCCACCATCACCTGAGGCGGGCAGGCAATCTTCCAATAACTGATAAGCTCTACCATACCCAGTGAAAACACCATATCCCGTATAAGCCCGTCCTGCGCCCATACAGCAGTATCCCCATTCCTTTTGGGAAATCTCCAGGTGGGTGCAAAGGAGGACAGCCCCTCGATCTCAAACCTGTATGTGATCCTTAACTCACAGCTATCTTCCTCTATATCATATCCTTTGTAAATAAACCGCGGATACTGCCCGCGCAGTCTCTGATACTGTTCCATCTATGGTCCCTTTCCTGAACAACACAAACCCGCTGTACATAATCCCCCTGGCTCTTACCATGCCTATACAGGGCGCATATACAGCGGATTCCCTCTTTTCTATGGCTATTATAGTCAATAACCCTTGATTTTGCAATGTTTTTTTAGCCGGAGACGGCTCCTGCCAGGACCACGCTCACCGCTACCCCGGCCGCGGTGGCTATGAGGCCGCCTGCCAGCGTATATCTGGTCTTTCTGATCCCCACGGAACCGAAATACACACTCATGCAATAGAGGACGGTCTCCGTACTGCTCATAAGAATGGAAGCAATCAGGCCAATACTGGAATCCGTACCGAATTCCTTAAAAATATCCAGCACCAATCCTGTTGCCGCGGAGTTGGAAACCAGGCGCACCAGTATGACAGGTACGATCTGCGGAGGAAGATGGATCAGGGCCGCAGGGGCCATAAGCATTTTCCCAAGGAAATCCAGAAAACCGGATGCCCTCAGCACACCTACGGAAACCATAAGCCCCACCAGGGTGGGCAGTATGCCCGCCACTGTCTTCATGCCGTCTTTTGCACCGTCTATGAAATCGTCCAGCACCGGACGCCCTGACAGCAGTCCGAACCCCACAATGTAAAATATCATCAGCGGCACCATGGCCTCGGACAGGAAAATAATGAACCTCATACAGGTATCTCCGGTTCGTTTCTTTAATATAATGGTATTCCCTGCCGGAAGGTTTCATGACCGTTTCATGACCTGCTATTTTTACAAAAGGGGAATCCAGGCCGGCTCCCAGGATGCCGGGGAGAGGTCCGCGCTGCACACTGCCATCCGGTTGTTTTCCAGGGCAAACTCCTTAAAATAATAATGCCTGTCATCCACAGTCTGGTCCACCTCTATCTCCCTGCCGTCCAGGCGGATCTCAAAGGCATTTAAGGGCAGCCTCATCCCCAGCCCGGTTACCTTCATAAAGCTTTCCTTTAGGACCCATAAGCGAAAAAATGCCTCCCGCCGGGACTCCTCATCCTCTATCTTCTCCAGATAGCGGTACTCCCCTCCATGAAAAAAACGCCGCGCCGTCTTCTCCTTCATGACTCCCACGGTCTCCACATCGATCCCCACCGGACCCACACCGCAGACCCCGGCCGCAAAGTCCCCTGAATGGGTCAGGTTAAAATGGATATCCGGCCGGCCGGTCACGGATGCCTTTCCATTGTCCCCATATTCCAGCTGTGTTTTCACCGGATCAAGGCCGTACTGCTTTAAGATGGCCCCCAGCACAATGCCTGCGCCCAGGGAGCGCAGCCGGTCGCCCTCCATCTTGTGGCTGACGATTTTATTCCGGCGCTCCTTTGACATCTGATCAAACCAGGTCTGGTATATGGATCCGTCTCTCAGTCCATTGATGTTAACTATAAATATATGTTCCATTTTATCGTCACTCCACAAACAGGGGCGTGGAATAATACCTGTCACCGCTGTCCGGAAGCAGGGCCACAATGGTCTTTCCCTCATTCTCCGGCCGCTTGGCGGCCTGGATGGCAGCATATAAGACAGCGCCTGAGGATATGCCTGTGAGCAGCCCCTCTGTGCGCGCCAGCATCTTGGATGTTGCAAAGGGCACATCATTGTCAACTGTGATAATCTCATCATAAATGCCGGTGTCCAGGACCTCAGGCACAAATCCGGCGCCAATGCCTTGGATCTTGTGAGGGCCGGCCGCCTTTCCTGAAAGTACTGCTGAAGCAGCCGGCTCCACTGCAATCACTTTCAGATCCGGATTCTTTCGTTTCAGATAAGTTCCTGTTCCGGTGACGGTGCCGCCTGTGCCCACACTGGCCACAAACAGGTCCACCTTCCCCTGGGTATCTCTCCAGATCTCAGGTCCGGTTGTCTCCATATGGGCCTTGGGATTCACGGGATTCACAAACTGTCCGGGGATAAAGCTGCCCGGAATCTCCTTTGCCAGCTCCTCCGCTTTCTCAATCGCTCCTGTCATACCCAGTTCTCCGGGAGTCAGCACGATCTCCGCCCCGTAGGCTTTCAGGATATTGCGGCGCTCAATGCTCATGGTATCGGGCATGGTCAGTATCATCCTGTACCCCTTTGCCGCTGCAATGGATGCAAGACCGATCCCCGTATTACCGGACGTGGGCTCAATGATCACGGAACCAGGCTTTAAGATTCCCCTCTGCTCCGCATCCTCGATCATGGCCTTTCCCACCCGGTCCTTGACACTGCCCGCCGGGTTCAGATATTCCAGCTTTACAAGCAGGGTTGCCTTCAGCTTTTCCTGCTGTTCAATGTTTACAACCTCCACCAATGGGGTATTGCCTACCAGTTCCATGACACCTTTGTAGATCTTGGACATACATTCCCACCATCCCCTTCGGAGCATTTTTATTACGCTCAGATATATAAGGGCCTTTCTTTTATATTCATACTTAAACGCTAGGTTTAGTAGGATTATATGACCGGACCCTGGTTTTGTCAAGTATTATTCTGGAAGGGCGCCGCAAAATAACCTGACGCACCATGGCTTATAACCTACCGCACCATGGCTCCATTCCCGTCAAAGGTATAAGATACACCGTCAATATCCATGGTGGTGTCATGGATCATACAGCCGTTGGGGTCCAGATAATACCACAGACCGTCCACCTGCACCCACCCTGTCTGTTTTCTGTAATCCTTCATATAATACCACCTGCCGTCCACATGCTTCCATCCGTCAGCCGGTATCATGGCATTGTAGTCGGCAAAAGCCAGCTCTATGGTCACATTTCCATTGATCCCGTCCACGGACCCCGTATCCGTACACTGCCATATGGTTCGGTTGGGATAGCTGTTAACGGTTCCGTACCTGGCATACCAGATATCATAGGGGATTTGGCTGGTGTCCATGTTTTTTGTCAGCCACTCATTGTTGGCATAGACCACCGGGTGGTAACCTGCGTCCGCAATCGTTTTACAGAACGCATTTACATTGTCCGTGATCTGCTGTCTTGACAGATTGTTGTCCAGAAGATGCTGTGATTCCACGTCATAGGCAATAGGATAGGAGATAGGAAAATCCTTTATCACCTTGAGGACAAAATTTGCCTCATCCTCGGCAGTCTGCACATCCAGCGCCTGTGTATAGAAAAACACCCCTGCCTTGACCCCATTGGCCGCTGCCTCCATCACATTCCTGTCAAAATACGGGTCCTTATCCTTATAATACCCCACGCGGATCATTGCAAAGGAAACTCCGTCCGCAGCCACCTTCTCCCAGTCGATCCCATCTTCCCCATTGGCCCTGTTCTGATACTTTATCACCGTGATCCCTTTTGCCAGGGCGCCTGCCACGGGCGCTCCGGACGCATCCACGTACTGCCCGTTCTCCAGGCTCCATGCCTGTGCTGCCATGACATTTACGGGCAGACCCGCTGCCAGTATGCCTGCCAGTACAACTGCCGCTTTGGCAGCTGTCATCCTGCTCCATCTTTTCATCTTTCCACCTCTTTCAGAATAACCAGACCGTAACCACATCCCCCTCTGAGAGAGGGCCGCTGCACCCCGGGACATCAATCATACAGTTGCACCCCGACAGGCTGCCGATCCCGCCGGACGAATGCCCCTTTTCAGGTATTGATACGTATCCGCCTTCTATTCTAGCACGTATGAACCTTCGTGTATTTGAGGATTTCTTAAAGTTTCCTTTCATCTTGGCCCGTACCTTTACGGCCCTCCACCGTATATCCCCCGAAAGGCGCGCAAGAGCAGGAAGGGCCAGAAGTTCAAAGGTTGCCAGACTGGCAAAGGGATTTCCCGATAATGCCAGAAGCACGCTGTCCCCTCTCACCGCTCCCAGCACAGGGCTGCCGGGCTTTGCATCAATCCCCTGAAAAAGCAGGCGGGTACAGACCATCTCTGCCACGCCGGGCATAAAATCCTTTTTCCCCACCGACACCCCGCCTGTTGTGATGACCAGGGAGTATCGGGAGAGCAGCTGGTCCACCCGGTCTGCCAGGACCTGGGGATCATCCGCCGCCGCAGGATATATGTCGGCCCGGATCCCCAGTTCCATCAGACGGGCGGCCAGCATCATGCTGTTGGAATCATAGATCTTCCCCGGTCCCAGGGGAATTCCCGGCGCAGACAGCTCGTCCCCCGTGGACATCACCGCCACCCTGGGCTTTTCATATACCTCTACCCATTCCATTCCCTGTCCTGACATGACCCCGATGTGGGCAAAGGCTATCCTTGTCCCGGCCTCGATGAGGCAATCCCCAGCGGAAATATCCTCCCCTTCATAACAGAGGTTGCTTCCCCGGTCCACACATGCATAAAAACACACCTCCTCATCGCCCTGGTCCGTATCCTCCTGGCGGACGACACAGTCCGCTCCTTCCGGCACCGGGGCGCCTGTCATGATCCGGTCTGCCATACCGGCTGGCAGGGGCCGCACCCGGCCGCTTCCCGCCGGCAGGTACTGGCTCACGGGAAGCTTTACCGGACGCTCTCCGGACGCTCCCCGTATGTCGGAAGCCCTCAGGGCATAGCCGTCAAGAGGGCTTCTGGTAAAGGGCGGCTGGGGGATCCGGGCTTTCACCGGGACTGCCAGAACACGTCCCAGTCCCTGAAGCAGCGAAACCGTCTCCGTCCCCTTCGGATATGGCAGGGACTGCACAATAAGGGATATTGCCTCTTCCACAGGTGTTTCCCCTCTGACATACTGTTTCATCGCCTATCTCCTTTTCGGGCTGCTTTTATATGTGCCCACATTATAGCACACCTTGTTCCGGCTTTGCAAGGCAGCCCTCCGGGAAGGTAGGGGGCACGGGAGGAATAGGATGATACATTCAGTTGTCACGGACTGCGCTTTCTGTCCATCACCTTGCAGAATATCACTGCCACTACTGTGGATAAAAACGTGGCCACAAGCGCCGGCCCCACAATGGCGGTGGGATTCACGCTGCCGTACTGGCTTCTGTAGGCGATCATATTCATAGGGATCAGCTGCAGGGATGAAATGTTTATGATCAGGAATGTGCACATCTCGTTGCTGGCAGTCCCGCCCCCGTACTCTCCCCGATCTTCCTCCACCTTTTTCAGTTCCTCCATGGCCTTGATCCCGGCCGGAGTGGCTGCCCATCCTAATCCCAGTATGTTGGCGATCATGTTGACCGCGATCTGTTTCCTGGCCTCACCCTGGGGGGAAAGGCGGGGAAACAGGAAGGTGAGTAACGGGGACATCCTCCCGGCCAGCTGGTCAACAAGGCCGGAGCGGTGTCCGATCTCCAGAACTCCGGTCCAAAGGGACATGACCCCCAGCATAGTGATGCAAAGGGTCACCGCCTCCTTTGAAGACTGCAGGGCGCCTTCGGTCACTGCCGGAAGCTGGCCGTGGAACGCCCCCCAGAGGATACCGATGATCATCATACCTGCCCAAAGATAATTAAGCATTTTATAAAATACCTGCCTGACACATTTTATTACATTCTATTTCCATCTTTCTATCCATATTCTTCCTAAATTCCAGATCCCAGCCCTTATTCTGCGGTCATTATCCTAAATATCCAAAATCTGTATTTTTTGTAAGAAAGTTTACGTGATCTTACAGCAAATATTACGGTTCATTACGGTTACCTGACATCTATTGACCTTGGAGCGGCTCCATAGTATATTCTAGCCCATGTCAGATATGACGCAGGTGCAGCAGGGTTTTACGGCCAACGGCCAGGCCCTGCGCACCACCCCCTGAATGACCGAAAGGAGAAATGATGATGAGAAAATGTACAAAATGGTTTATTATACCCTGCGCAGCTTTAGGACTTACACTGGGAAGCGCTCTTGTATCCTTTGCAGCCACCGGATGGGCTGAGGAAAACGGAGAGTGGGTCTACTATCGCTCAGATGGAAGCAAGGCAACGGATGTATTTGCAAAATCAGGCAACAACTGGTTCTATCTGGATTCCGATGGCGTTATGGCCAAAAGCCAGCTGGTGGAAAAGGACGACAATTATTACTATGTGAATTCGGCCGGGGCCATGGTCTCCAGCCAGTGGCGCTCCATTGAAAATGAGGATGGGGGCGGGGATGAACCTGACTCCTACTGGTATTATTTCCAGTCCAACGGCAAAGCGGTGAAGAAATCAGGCAGCAGCGACAGTGTAAAATTTGTCACCCTGCCCAATGCCTCGGGACAGGGCAGGTACGCCTTTGACGACCAGGGCCGAATGCTCTTTGGGTGGATCGATGAGAACGGAGAAATGCTCACGGATGAGGACGCATGGAAAAGCGGCCTGTACTACTGTTCTGACAACGGCGATGGCCGTATGGCCACGGGATGGAAGTACATCACGGCTGAAAACGATGAGGATACAGAGCGTGAAGGCGATGGATACTGGTTCTACTTTGCAACCAACGGAAAGAAGACAAGGGACACGGATTCCAAAAAGATCAACGGGCGCAAATACCGTTTTGATGAGAACGGCGCGGCCCACTTTGAATGGTACAATGATCCCGGAACCGCTTCCGGCTCCTCTGCCGTAAGCAAGTTCTACAACACAGAGGAACAGTGCTGGATGTCCACCGGATGGTTCAAGGCAATCCCTGATGAGGATGTTGACCCCGAGGGCTATGAGGAAGGCGAGATGCAGTGGTATTACGCGGATTCCAGCGGCGACCTGGTGACTGCCCAGATCAAAAAGATCAACGGCCAGTCCTATGGCTTTGACCAGTACGGAAAAATGCTCCACGGGCTTTACAGGATCGAGTTTGAGGAAAACGGAAAAACCATCCGGTCAGCGGAGGAAATAGAAAGCGTGGACCAGCTTCCGGACGAGGATGAGGAAGGCGTATACGTATACTACTTTGGTGACTCACCCAAGGAGGGCGCTGTAAAGACCGGCACTGCCACCATTGAGATTGACGGGGACAAATATTACTACAGCTTTTCAAAGGCAGGCAGCAAGAAGGGCGCAGGTGTTGACGGCGTTGACGGCGACTCCATCTTTATTAAGGGCAGAAGGATCGAGGCCGAGGAAGGCAGCAAATACCAGCCCGTGACCTATAAGGATGAGACTTACCTGGTGAGCACCGCAGGCAAGCTGATGAAGAACAAAAAGAACATCAAGGACTCCGATGACGTGTACTACAAAACCGACAGCAAGGGAAGGATCGTGGACTCCGGAGACGAAAAACTGGATTAAAAAAGTATTAAGAGTATATAAAGATAAGGAATTCCCTTGACTTACCCCGGGGTACATAAGGTATAATATGAAACAGGGCGGCTTCGGAGGCCATATGGCTTCCGAAACCGCCTGTCGTAGTACTACAGTAACTGATATTATTTTATAACCGTTCTGAACAGTTACATTATTTTTAAGAAAGGAAGTTTTATTATGAAGCAGCTGAAGAAGCTGGCTTGCCGTACTGTCCGCGATATCCGGGTAACATTTCCCCCAAGGACTGTGTTAGCCATTGTTCTCGGAACAGCCATTACCACCTTCGGAATCTACAATGTTCACCGACAGGCAGATATTACGGAGGGAGGTATCCTGGGATTGATCCTGTTGTTCAATTTCTGGCTGGGCATGTCATCTTCCATACTGTCCCCCCTATTGGATACCTTAAGCTACGCCCTGGGATTTAAGTACCTGGGAAAGGAATTCCTTAAGACATCCATTTTCGCAACCATTTGTATGGCCGGATTCTTCCGGCTGTGGGAACTATTTCCCCCTGTCCTTCCAAGCCTGGCTGAATATCCGCTGACCGCGGCCCTGGTGGGAGGATGTTTTATCGGAACAGGCTGCGGCCTTGTGGTCCGTCAGGGCGCCTCCTGTGCAGGTGATGATGCCTTGGCCCTGGTTATCTCCAAGATCACCGGCTGCCGCATATCAAGGGCTTATCTGCTTACGGATGTAACGGTACTGGTTTTTTCCTTATCCTATATTCCGGCAAAGCGCATTGTGTATTCCCTGATCACCGTAACTGTGTCCTCCTTTTTAATCGACTTTATCCAAAACTTCGGAGTGGAAAAGGATGATGGAAAAGACAAGAAAGAATACGGTACAGCAGTTTGATCATAAATAAAACCGCCGCCCCAGTCAGCGGATCCGGATCATATCCGGTCCCTGGCTGGGGCGGCGGTTTTTATACGCTGGGTCAGTCTCTTCAGGTCATCACATAATCATCTATATCTGGGACAGGATCCTTCTTGCCGGCATATACACCTCCAGGCAATAGACCGCCCCTTCTTCGGCAAAAAACGAGGTCATGTCATTGGCATACACCAGGCCTTCTGTCTCAATCCCGTGCTTATGACCCCACTGCACCATGCGCTGTATCATCTCAAAGCTGGGAAGGGGCGTGCCAGACTCCAGCACCGTGTACAAGCACAGTTTTTCCTCTGTCATGGGATATCTCCCAGCGTTAAACCCTTCACCCAGGTCCGGCTCCAGCCCTTTGTAGAGAAGAAGCCGGGTTCCCTGTACGGCCAGCCCTCTGCCCGTATAGGTAAGCATATTATAAAAATATGTCATGTCCAGACCTGCAACGGTGGAGGAGAGACGGAACCATTCCTTAAGCCCCTCCTGAAGGTTTTCACAGTTTCCCATAATATAGGCGGACGGAAACTTCCTCAGGGAATACCGGTTTAGGCATTCCTCGATACGTGTCATGTCCTTTTCCACCAATTTCAGCCTGGTGATGATCTGCTGGTGCATCCGAACATTGCGCTCCTCCTCGGCCATCCGCTCCCGCAAATGGCTTCTTCTGGATTCCATGGAGCGCCTGCCGCTCATAAGCCCCTCGATCTCTTCCAGGCTGGTATTCATCTTTCTCTGGTACAGGATATACATCAGCTTATATATGTCCTCTTCCGAGTAATATCTGTATCCGTTATCCTTTTTTCTGGCATTGATAACACCCTTCTTTTCATAGAAGCGCAGGGCATCTCTGCTAAGGCCCACCATCTGAGCCACGTCTCCGATCAGATATTCCGTCTTCTTTTTGACTTGCGCGCCTTCTATCATTTTTACTTCCATTATTACCACCCTTTGCGTCTTTCATATTCCCCCTACTAGATTAAAATATTCCAGTCCAATGGTCAATGGGTTGAAGGAAAGTGCAAGAGAACCGTAATAAAAATGACAGATTCATTTCCGCTGTTCAGCGGGTATTATTCAAGTGAATTGTGGATAATGTGGATAACTTGGGGATAACTTTGTGAATAGCTTGGGGATACTGCGTGGACAACCCTATGGTTCCCCTGCCTGGCCCTCCACCAGGTCTCTCATCACGTTTTCCACCGTATCAATGGTTTCCGCCCTGTAGGCATTGCTGCCGCAGAACAGCAGGGCATGTTCCGTGTCCCCCTCAGCTGCATTTACAAGGGCCATGGTGATACAGTATGGAATGGTCCTGATATCACAGTGCTCCAGACACTGGAAGCAGGATTTGATGGCCGGGCGGTCTCCGTCCTTGATCCGTCTCAGGAAGGGGTTCATAATCGCCCTTCCCGGCATTCCCACCGGGCTCTTGGTAATGACAATATCTTCCTTCTTTGCCTGGATATACGCCTGTTTGTAGGCATCTGAGGCATCACATTCCTCAGTGGTCACAAACCTGGTGCCCACCTGGACTCCTTCGGCGCCCAGCTCAAACTGGTGCATCACATCCTCATGGGTATAGATACCCCCTGCCGTCACCACAGGAATATGGCGGTTGTATTTGGCCTCATACTCCCTTACCACCTTGATCACTGCCTTTACTTCCTCATCATAGGCATCCCTGTCATAGGTGGCTGGTACATCGGCGGTGTCCGCCCCATATCCGGTAAGCTGGTCCAGGGAAAAGCCCAGATGACCGCCTGCCAGAGGTCCTTCCACCACCACCAGGTCCGGAGCCGCATGGCATTTCCTGTCCCACATCTTACAGATGACCATGGCCGACTTGGCGGACGAGACAATGGGGGCCAGTTTGATGCGGCGCTCCGGCATAGGCCGGCCGCTTTGTTCCATCTCAGCATAAGCCGACTCCACGTGTTCCGGAAGGGATACCGGAAGTCCCGCTCCGGAGATAATGATATCAGCCCCTGCCTTCACAGCCTCCTTGACCCACATGTCATAATGTTTGGTTGCAACCATGATATTAAAGCCAATGACACCCTGGGGCGCGATCTCCCTTGCCAGCTTCATCTCCCGGCGGATTGCCCTTACATTGGCTTCCACAAAATTAGTAGTAAAATCAGGTTCCCTAAATCCAATCTGGGCTGAGGAAATGATCCCCACACCCCCGGCTTTTGCAACTGCTCCTGCCAGGTTGTGCAGACTGATCCCTACTCCCATTCCCCCCTGAATAACAGGCTTTGGGGCTACTAAATCCCCGATTACCAACGGCTTTAATTCACTCATTACATTCTCCTAAATCTCTGATACCTGTGTTCTGCTAACTCTTCCCCCGACATGGCAAGGTAACTTTCAAAGAACTCTGCCATGGCGCTGTCCATAAACTCGGCAACACGGTAAAGATTATCTGCACAGACAGGCTCTTCCTCTGGTACGATCCTCTCAATCAGCCCCAGTTTCTTAAGATCCTGGGCAGTCACCTTCATGACCTTGGCTGCATCCGGCGCCTTCTTGCTGTCCTTATAAAGGATGGAGGCAAAACCTTCCGGTGAAAGGATGGAATAAATGGCATTTTCCAGCATCCACACCTCATCGGCCACGGCCATTGCAAGCGCTCCGCCGCTTCCCCCCTCTCCAATGACAACAGAGAGGACCGGCACCTTCAGATCCGACATCTCAAACAGGTTCCGGGCAATGGCCTCGCCCTGTCCCCGCTCCTCTGCTTCCAGTCCGCAAAATGCTCCTGGCGTATCCACAAAACAGATAATGGGGCGTCCGAAGGTCTCCGCCTGTTTCATCAGACGCAGCGCTTTCCGGTACCCGTCCGGAGACGGCATGCCGAAATTCCGCTTCAGATTCTCCTTGGTGTTCTTGCCCTTCTGCTGACCGATCACCGTTACAGGCATACCGTGGAACATGGCGATCCCGCCCATGACCGCACCGTCATCGCCAAAATAGCGGTCACCGTGGAATTCTATAAACTCGTCAAATATGGCATTGATATAATCCGCTGCCACTGGACGGTCCGACTTTCTTGAAAGCAGAACTGTATCCCAGGCTGTTTTTCCACTGTCGCCACTGTTTTCCATGGACTTATCCACGCCAACATGGTTCCGGTCCACAGGAATCTGGATATTCATCTTGTGGCTGCGGTGCATGTAGAGGATCTGTCCGATCACCCTCTTCTGGTCCTCCCGCTCCACGATCTTATCAACAAATCCATGGTCTAACAAAAACTCAGAGCGCTGGAACCCTTCGGGAAGCTTCTGTCCAATGGTCTGCTCAATTACCCTTGGCCCGGCAAATCCAATCAGAGCATGAGGCTCTGCCAGGATGATGTCGCCCAGCATGGCAAAGCTGGCAGTCACCCCGCCCGTGGTGGGATCCGTAAGCACGCTGATAAAGAGCTGTCCCGCATCGTGATGCCGCTTTAAGGCAGCCGAAGTCTTGGCCATCTGCATCAGGGACACAATCCCTTCCTGCATCCTGGCTCCGCCTGAACATGCAAAGATGATAACAGGCAGCTTCTCTTTGGTTGCGCGCTCCACCGCATCGGTTATTTTCTCACCCACCACATGGCCCATGCTGCTCATGATAAAGCGTGCGTCACACACACCGATCACAGCCGGATTTCCATCGATCAGGCCTTTTCCGGTAACAATGGCTTCATTCAGCCTGCTCTTTTCCCTGGCTGCCAGAACCTTCTTCTCGTACCCCGGGAACTCCAGGGGATTGGAAAAGGGCATCTCCTTGTTCCACTCCTCAAACGTCCCTTCGTCCACAAGCATCTCAATCCTGCGGTATGCATGGACACGGAAATAGCCGCTGCACTTGGGACATACGTAATAATTATTCTTTACATCCTCCACGTAAATCGGCTGACCGCATTTATTGCACTTGCGCCACAAACCCTCAGGGATCACCGGCTCCTCGCCGGGACCGCCTGTCTGCTTGTATTTCGTATCTATCTTTGTATATGTCTTTTTAAACATATTCCGCAACATAGGCATTTCCTTTCTGATTGCGCTCAGATCTTAGAGTTCCTTCATTATTTCACATAGTCCGGGAAGTGCTTTTCAATAAAGCTTGTATCCGTATCCCCTTCCTGGAATGCTTCATTTTCCAGAATCTCATACTGGAAATTAATATTTGTCTCTATGCCTTCAATGACCACCTCGCCCAGGGCGCTGCGCATCTTGGCAATGGCGGACTCCCGGTCTTTATCATATACGATCAGCTTCATCAGCATGGAATCGTAATTGGCCGGAACCTTGTAGTCACTGTAGATATGGGTATCCACCCTGACACCGTTACCGCCCGGTATATGGACATTGGTGATCAGGCCGGGACAGGGCATAAAATTCTTAGACGGATTCTCAGCATTGATACGGCACTCAATGGCATGGCCTGTGATGGTCACATCCTTCTGGCTCACACTTAAGAGCTCACCTGCCGCCACACGGATCTGCTCCTTGATCAGGTCCATGCCTGTGACCATCTCAGTCACAGGATGCTCCACCTGGATCCTGGTGTTCATTTCCATAAAATAAAAATTCCTGTCCTTATCCAGGAGAAATTCAATGGTGCCGGCATTTTCATATCCAACCGCCTTGGCGGCGCGGACAGCGGTCTCCCCCATCCGGCCTCTCAGATCTGCTGAGATGACATCGCAGGGAGCTTCCTCCAGCACCTTCTGATGGCGCCTTTGGATGGAGCAGTCACGCTCTCCCAGATGGACCACATTGCCGTGTTTATCCGCCATGATCTGGAACTCCACATGCCTTGGCTTTTCAATGTATTTCTCAATATACATGGTGTCATCGGAAAACCCCTTAACAGACTCCATCTGGGCCGCGTTAAAAAGCTCTGTGAAATCCTCTGCGCTGCGGGAAATACGCATGCCTTTTCCACCCCCGCCCGAGGATGCCTTGATCATAACCGGGAAGCCGATGTCCTTTGCCATGGCAAGGCCGTCCTCTGCTGCGTGTACCGGCTCTTTGCTGCCAGGCACCACCGGAACCCCCGCCTCCATCATGGTTTTACGGGCTTCCGACTTGTTTCCCATCTTGCTTATGATTTCAGCCGAGGGTCCGATAAAGGTGATGTTGCACTCAGCGCACAGCTTGGCAAACCTGGCATTCTCCGAAAGAAAGCCAAACCCCGGATGAATGGCATCCGCTTTCATGGCCACGGTTGCTGCCAGGATCCTCTCCATGTTCAGATAGCTCTGGCCTGAGACAGCCGGTCCGATACAGATGGCCTCATCTGCCAGCAATGTATGGAGACAGTCCCTGTCCGCCTCAGAATATACCGCCACGGTCCGGATCCCCATCTCACGGCAGGCCCGGATGATGCGCACTGCGATCTCACCTCTATTGGCGATCAAAATCTTATTAAACATCGGTATTCTCCCTCGATTCCCAAACTTTTTAATCTTTACTGTCCAACCATAAAGGTAAGTTCTGCGCTTACAGCCAGCTTGCCGTCCACAGTCGCAGTGGCTTTTCCTATGCCTACAGGACCCTTCTGCTTAATGATCTCGCACTCCAGCTTCACCTTGTCCCCAGGCACCACCTTGCGCTTAAACTTGGCCTTGTCAATGCCGCCAAAGTAAGCCACCTTTCCCTTAAATCCTTCCTGGGACAGGATCGCCACCGCGCCGGTCTGAGCCAGGGCCTCCACCAGCAGCACCCCCGGCATGACCGGTTCCTGGGGAAAATGGCCCTTAAAAAATGACTCGTCATAGGTCACACATTTATATCCAACCGCGCGTACGCCCGGTTCCAGTTCCTCAATACAGTCGATCAAAAGAAACGGATGTCTGTGAGGTATGATCTCCTGGATTTCTTTTACTCCCATTAACATAACTGTTTCCTCCTGATCATTTAATCCTGAACAGCGGCTGGCCGTACTCCACCACTTCCTCGTTGTTTGCAAGGATGGCTTCCACCACGCCGTCATACTCGCTTTCAATTTCGTTCATCAGCTTCATGGCCTCTATAATACCAAGAACCTGGCCTTTCTTCACCGTATCGCCCACTTTTACAAACGCGTCCGCATCCGGTGAGGAGGAGGCATAAAAGGTTCCCACAAGAGGAGAAGTGATCACCTTATCAGAGCCGATGTCCACCCCAGCCGCCAGGGCGGGCGCTTCCTGAGCCGGCACCGGGCAAACGCCGGTTCCTGCTGCCATTGCCGTGTTGATCATCTGGACTGACGCCTGATCCATGGAGGGAGCAGAAACCGTAAGGATCTGCGGCTGCTCCTTTTTACATTTCAGGGAAAGCTTCATATTGCCTTCTTCCAGCTCAAAGCTGGTCAGCTTATTCTCAGATACCGCCTGGATCAGCTGAATGATTTCATCTATATTCATAGCATTTCTCCTCCTATTATTCGCTGAATTTCCTGACGATCAGGCTGGCATTGTGTCCGCCAAAGCCCAGGGAATTGCTGATGGCAACATCCACATTCATGGCAACGCCGTCTCCCGCCGTATAATCCAGGTCGCACCCTTCTCCCGGTTTTTCCAGGCCAACGGTTGCATGTACGTATCCGTCCTCGATGGACTTGACGCAGGTAATGAATTCCACGCCGCCTGCTGCGCCCAGAAGATGGCCCACCATGGATTTTGTGGAGTTTATCTTTACTTTTCCGGCATGGTCTCCCAGTGCCAGCTTGATAGCCTTTGTCTCAAACAGGTCATTGTGATGAGTGCTGGTTCCATGGGCGTTGACATAGTCAATATCTTCAGGCTGAATTCCTGCGTCCTTAATGGCATTCTCCATGGCGCGGGCCGCACCGCTTCCGTCCTCTGCCGGGGAGGTGATGTGGTATGCGTCACAGGTTGCACCGTAACCCACTACCTCGGCCAGGATATTGGCCCCCCGGGCCTTTGCGTGGTCTAAGGATTCCAGAACTACAACACCTGCGCCCTCGCCCATAACAAAACCGTTGCGGTCCTCGTCAAACGGGATGGACGCGCGCTTTGGATCATCCGTTGTATTGAGAGCGGTCAGAGAGGTGAATCCGGCAATACCAATGGGGGTAATGCTGGCCTCGGCGCCGCCTGCCACCATCACATCGGCCTCGCCGTACTGGATGGAGCGGAATGCCTCGCCGATGGAATGGGTGCCTGTGGCACAGGCTGTGACCACGTTAAAGCACTTTCCCTTTAATCCAAACTGGATGGCAACATTGCCGGCCGCCATATTGCTGATCATAAGAGGCACCAGAAGAGGGTTCACACGGCTGGGTCCCTTTTCCAGCAGCTTCTGTACATCCTTTTCCATGGCCTGGAGGGATCCGATCCCGGAACCCACACACACGCCCACGCGGTATGGATCTTCCTTTTCCATATCAATTCCGGAATGCTCCAGGGCTTCCTTGGAAGCGGCCACCGCAAACTGGGAAAATGCCTCCATACGGCGCGCGGCCTTGGCGTCCATGTAATCCTTGGCATTAAATCCCTTTACTTCAGCCGCCAGCTTACATTTATAATCGGTTGTGTCAAAATATGTGATAGGGGCAATTCCCACGGTCTTATCCTTCAGTCCCTGCCAAAAACTTTCCACGTCATTGCCAATGGGGGTAATGGCGCCCATACCGGTAACTACTACTCTTGTTTTCATACGCTCACACTCCTGTTCTGCTCTACATTGCCATGCCGCCGTCTACACAGAGAACCTGGCCGGTTATATACTTTGCCTCATCGGAAGCCAGGAATGCTACTGCATTAGCAATATCCTGTGTCTCCCCAAATTTCTTCATGGGGATCTTCTCAGTGGCTGCTTCCTTTACACTGTCACTTAACACATCCGTCATCTCGGTGACGATAAAACCGGGAGCCACGGCATTCACCGTGATTCCCCTGCTTGCAAGCTCCCTTGCAGCGGATTTGGTGATGCCGATCACCCCTGCCTTAGCCGCACAGTAATTGGCCTGGCCCGCGTTGCCCAGAACACCGGAAACAGAAGACATATTGATGATCCTTCCGGACTTCTGTTTTAACATCTGGCGGACAATATGCTTGATGCAGTTGAACACACCCTTTAAATTGGTGTTGACGACCGCGTCAAAATCCTCCTCGGACATCTTCATCAGCAGGTTATCCCTGGTGATCCCGGCATTGTTTACCAGGATATCCAGACGTCCGTGCCTGGACACAATGTCCGCCAGCATCTGTCCGCAGGCCTCAAAGTCGGAAACATTACACTGCAGCGCCTCTGCCTTGCCTCCTGCGGCCTCAATCTCTTTTACCACTTCCTCCGCCTTTGCGGCAGAGCCATTATAATTTACAATTACCGTAGCACCCTTTGCTCCCAGGGTCAGGGCTACCTGGCGTCCTATGCCGCGGCTGGCGCCTGTTACAAGTGCAATCTTTCCTTCCAGCATCTTGGTCCTCCTTTTATTGTAATGCTTTCGCTTATTGTAAAGCTTCCGTTTATTGCAATGCTTCCACTACCTTGTCTATATCTTCCAGCTTTTCCACGTTCAGGGTTCTTACTTCCCTGCTGATCTTTTTCATGAATCCGGCCAGCGTTCTGCCCGGTCCGATCTCGATAAATGTATCCACCCCGTCAGCGATCATGGCTTCCACGCTCTGCTGCCATCTGACAGAGGATGATACCTGCCTGGTGAGCAGTTCCTTTACCGGCTCTGCCGTTGTCACAAACTCTGCGTTTACATTTGCTACATAAGGGATCCGGGGTGTATGGATCTCCACTCCCTCCAGTACCTTAGCCAGCTTCCCGCCGGCCTCCGCCAGCATACCCGAATGGAAGGGGCCGCTGACATTCAGCATAAGGGCACGCTTTGCTCCCGCTGCTTTCAGCTCTTCACATGCCTCCTCCACGGCTGCCTTTTTGCCGGAGATCACGATCTGGCCCGGGCAGTTGTAATTGGCGATCCACACGCCCTCCATGGCTCCTGTGACCGCCTCAATAGTGGACGCGTCCAGTGCCAGGACCGCTGCCATGGCGCCTTCCCCCACGGGAACGGCTTCCTGCATCAGGATCCCTCTCTGGCGCACGGTGCGGATGGCGTCTTCCGCGCTCATCACACCGGAGGCGGCCAGCGCACAATATTCTCCCAGGCTCAGTCCGGCAGCAACATCCGGCTTGATCCCTCTTTCCTCCAGCACTTCCATCATGGCAATGCTGGTGGTAACCATGGCCGCCTGGGTATATTCCGTGATATCCAGTCTGTCATTCTGTTCAAAACACAGCTGCGGCATGGAAAAGCCCAGAAGCTCCGATGCTTTGTCAAACACCCTTTTGCCAGTCTCTGTCTGCTCATAAAAATCCTTGCCCATGCCGCAGGTCTGTGCTCCCTGTCCCGGGAAAATAAATGCGATTCTGCTCATCCTCTTACTCCTTTATTGTAAACGCTGCTGTTATTGACTAATCCCTTTGCAGAAGCTTGGCTGCCTCCGCCATCATCTCATCGATCATTTCCTTGCAGGTCTGCTCCTTGGAGATCATACCCGCGATCTGTCCTGCCATCACGGTTCCGTTTATAACGTCACCTTCCTGTACTGCCTCCCTAAGCTTGCCCAGTGTCAGGTACTCCAGCTCCTCAAAGGACTTGCCTTCCTGCTCCAGCTTGATGTACTCCCTTGTCATCTGGTTTCTCAGTCCCCTTACAGGATGTCCATGGCTGCGCCCCGTAACGGTTGAGTCAATGTCCTTTGCCTTGATGATGCGCTGCTTGTAATTCTCATGTACAATGGATTCCTTGGCAACCACAAACCTGGTGCCCATCTGCACAGCCTCTGCGCCCAGCATAAAGGCTGCCGCGATCCCTCTTCCGTCTCCAATTCCGCCTGCCGCAATCACGGGAATGGATACCGCGTCCACCACTTGGGGAACCAGGGTCATGGTGGTCTGCTCACCTATGTGTCCGCCGGACTCCATGCCCTCTGCAACCACTGCCACTGCTCCGTATTTCTCCATACGGCGTGCCTGGGCAACGGACGCGACCACGGTGATCACCTTGATCCCGGCTTCCTTCCACATTTCCATATATTTTTCAGGATTTCCGGCTCCGGTGACAACCACCTTGATGCCTTCCTCCACAACAACCCTTGCCACATCATCCGCATGAGGGCTTAAGAGCATTACATTGACCCCAAATGGCTTTTTGGTCAGTTCCCTTGCCTTGCAGATCTCATCACGAACCACCTCTCCCGGTGCATTGGCTCCGCCGATCAGCCCAAAACCGCCTGCTTCCGATACGGCTGCCGCCAGATTATGTTCTGCTACCCAGGCCATGCCGCCCTGAATAATAGGATATTCAACTCCTAACATTTCTGTAATTCTCGTCTTCATTGTTCTACCTCCAGTTCTACATTCCTGAGCTTCCATTATGAATGAAACAGCGTGCTTCAGTAGTATCCACACGCCGTTGTCTTCTTTCATATCTATCTGTTTTTATGCCTCTACGCCTTTAGCCTTTAAGTAGTTCATAACCTCGCCCACTGTTGTCAGCTGCTCTAAGTCCTCAGCAGGGATCTCTACAGAATACTCATCCTCCAAGGCCATAACAAGCTCAAACAGGTCAAGGGAGTCGGCTCCTAAGTCCTCTTTAAAGGAAGATGCCTCTGTTACAGTTTCTGCCTCCACGCTCAACTGTTCTGCAATGATCTCTTTCATTTTCTCTAACATGGTTGTTGTTCTCCTTTTACATTTTCATATTTTTATATTTTATTATTATATTTTTACCATTTTTTGCTAACACTAGTACCCTACCACTCTAAAAGTGTAGCTCCCCAGGTAAGACCTGCTCCAAAGCCTGAGAATACGATCTTATCCCCGGCCTCCAGCATGCCCTTCCTGTTTATCTCATCCAAAAGAAGGGGTACGGATGCGCCCGAGGTGTTGCCGTAGTGCTCCATATTCACAGGGAAACGGTCCACGCTGACTTTTAAGCGCTTGGCAATGGACTCTATGATCCGGTAGTTGGCCTGATGGATCACAAAATATTTCACCTGTTCCGCTGCCACACCGCTGTCATCCAGCACCTGCCTGATGCACTCCGGTACTTTCTTTACAGCAAACTTAAATACTTCCTGGCCGTCCATGGTCATATATCCCAGCTCCGGCTTTTTTCCCATAAGGAAATTTCCGTTGGTCCTGGATCCACAGGTGAGCACTCCGCCCTTGGTACCGTCTGAATGCATATTCATTCCCAGTATCCCGGTGCTGTCTGCCTTTACCACCACAGCTCCTGCGCCATCTCCAAACAGCACGCATGTGTTCCTGTCTGTCCAGTCGGTCAGTTTGCTGAGTACATCCGATCCAATCACCAGCGCTGTTTTAGAAAGGCCGCTGCTGATAAATGCATGGGCGGTATTCAGTGCAAACACAAATCCGGTGCAGGCCGCGCTGATATCATAGCAGGCTGCATTAACCGCCCCGATCATGCCCTGAACCTCGCAGGCCCCATTGGGGAAACAGTAATCCGGTGAGGAGGTTCCCAGAAGAATCAGGTCTATCTCCTCCGGCTTTACGCCAGACTGCTTTAATGCTTCCTGTGCCGCGCAGGCCGCCATATGGGAGGTACTATCGGCTGTTGCAATCCTTCTTGCACCGATACCCGTGCGGCTGCGGATCCATTCATCACTGGTCTCCACAATCTTTGCAAGGTCGCCGTTGGTCACTATCTGCTCCGGTACATATGAACCGGTTCCTATGATTCTTGTTGTCATTCTTCTTACCCGTCCCGAATCCTTCCAGCAATAAGCGGACTCTCGCCTTCCTTTTTTGTCTCCATAACGGAAATACTTTGAACATCAAAGTAATACTACAGGAAAGATATCTATTTGTCAAGAAATATTTTTTGTCGCTTTTTGCAAAGTTTACTGCACTTTGCCATTTCTTACCATTTCTAACATTTACATATATTGACTTTCATTACTAAATTTGGTAAGTTTAATTTGTAAAAGGGGATAAATCTTTATATAAGGGGGTTGAAAATCATGAAGACTACAGGTGTTATTCGTAAACTGGATGAGCTTGGCAGAATCACGCTTCCCATTGAATTAAGAAGAAGTCTGGATCTGGACGTTAAGGATGGCCTGGAAATTACGGTCCAGGACGACTGTATCATCCTCAAGAAAGCGGAATGTGCCGATATCTTTACCGGCAGTACCGATGAACTGCTTGAATACGAAGGTAAGAAGGTTTCTAAACAGTCCGTTATCGCCCTGGCTAAGCTGGCCGGCCTGAATGTGGCTGAGTAAAACAAATCTACATAGAAAGAACCCACGGCATCCCTTAAAAGGGAGGATAGCCATGGGTTCTTTCTTATATTTATTAATGTGTTTTATGAATGGATCTTCAGGCAGGGCCCTGCAAAAGCTGCTGGTACACATCCCTCTTACTGATCCCCCGGTCCCCGGCCACTGACTTCATGGCCTCCTTCTTATCCTGTCCCATGGATATATAATGGTCCATATGTTCCTCTATGGACATTTCCTCCCAAGTCCTGATCCGTTCCTGCTTAAGCTCCTGAGGGGATTTTCCTTCTATTACGATCACACATTCCCCCTTTGGCTCCTCCTGTCCGTAGACTGACAGGGCCTCCTCAAAGGTAGTTCTGAAGGCAGTCTCAAATTTCTTGGTCAGCTCCCTGAGAATGGTTATCCTCCTGTTCCCCAACGTCCCATATAGGTCATCCAGTGTTTTCACCAGATGATGGGGCGCTTCATATATAATGATGGTCCGGGTCTCATCCTTTAGCTCCTTAAGAATCCTGAGCCGTTCCTTCTTATCACTCTTCTCAGCGGGCAGGAATGCCTCAAAACAAAACCGCCTTGTGGACAGACCCGACATGGTAAGGGCTGTGACACAGGCCGCAGGCCCTGGAAGGGATGTGACCTCAACCCCCGCCTCATAGCACTGGCGCACCAGCTCCTCCCCGGGATCCGATATGCCGGGGGTTCCTGCATCGGTGATCAGTGCAATGTTCACCCCTGACTGCAGCTGTTCCACCAGATACCTGGCTTTATCCACCTTGTTATACTCATGATAACTGGTCATAGGTGTCCTAATCTCAAAATGGTTCAGAAGCTTGATGCTGTGGCGGGTATCCTCTGCCGCGATCAGATCCACTTCCTTTAATGTTCTGAGTACCCTGAAGGTAATGTCCTCCAGGTTGCCGATGGGCGTTGCACACAGATATAACTTGCCTGCCATAAGCCGCTCCCTTCTATTACTATAGTGTTATAATGTCCGGCCTCAATATCCATAAGTGGTGCGTATCTCCCGGGAGTACTCCCCCTCCCGGTCAAACACGATCACCGGCGGCTCCACCTTTAAAAGAGCTCCGCCGCCCCTCACCGCCTCAATGAGCACCATATTGGCCTCCCGGTCCACATACGGGTGGACCATCTTCATCCGCTTTGGCTCCAGCCCATGCCGCTTCATGGTCTGGATGATCTCGATCAGGCGCCTGGGCCTGTGGACCATATAGAACCGTCCTCCCGGCTTCAAAAGCCTGGTCCCCTCCCGCACCACGTCATCCAGGGTGCACTTGACCTCATGCCGCGCAATGGCCTTGGCATCCCCGGGATTCTTAAGCCCATGGGCATCATTCATATAGGGCGGGTTGGATGTGACCACATCAAAAGAGGCCAGGGCAAATAGACCGCCGGCCTCCACAATGTCTCCCGTGACAATCTCCACCTTATCCTCCAGATGGTTGTATCGAACGCTGCGCCTGGCCATATCCGCAGATTCTTCCTGAATCTCCAGCCCTGTAAAATGCTCTCCCTCTGTCTTTGCAGTTAAAAGGATGGGGATGATGCCTGTCCCTGTTCCCAGGTCCAGCACCCGCTCCCCCTTTTTTACCACTGCAAATCCTGATAAAAGCACTGCATCCATACCAAAACAAAAAGCGCCTTTTCTCTGGATAATACCATAATGATTCCTCTGCAGGTCATCGATGCGCTCATCATCCCGAAGCATCACCGGGCCTGCCTGGGTCCATGTATGTTCCACTCGATCATCCTCCCGGCAGCCTTAATTATTATCCAGCTTTGACTTGCCTTCCCTTTTCTCAAGGGCTTCCAGCTGCTTCAGCTCCGCGTCCGGCCCATCGGCCGCCTGCTTCTCCCCGCCTTTGCCCTTTTTCTTTCTGGGCTTGAACTTCAGCTGGTCTACCTTATACTCTCGGATCTCTTTTTCATCCTTGTCAACGGTGACGATCACCTTTACCTGCTGGCGCAGCACATTGACGCTCTGGACCTCACCTTTTAAACCGTCATTGGTGGTCACATAATCACCCTGGTTGGGCAGCCTGCTGTTTAAGACTTCATATGTCTCCTCCTCATTCTTAAGGCAGCACATCAGCCTTCCGCACACGCCGGATATCTTGGTGGGGTTCAGGGACAGGTTCTGCTCCTTTGCCATCTTAATGGACACAGGTATGAACTCGGACAGATAGGAATGGCAGCACAGGGCCCTGCCGCAGATGCCGATCCCACCCATGATCTTTGTCTCATCCCTTACGCCCA
Source organism: Clostridium sp. FS41 (assembly GCF_000954015.1). Taxonomy (NCBI): domain Bacteria; kingdom Bacillati; phylum Bacillota; class Clostridia; order Eubacteriales; family Clostridiaceae; genus Clostridium; species Clostridium sp. FS41. The sequence continues at coordinate 80,893 of NZ_JYHN01000039.1, read as the reverse complement.
CCTGGCGCAGCTCGATCCTGGTCTTAAACACACTGGCCAGGTCCTTTACCAGTTCCCTGAAGTCGATCCTTCCGTCAGCCGTAAAATAAAACAGCACCTTATTATTGTCAAATGTATATTCAGCATCGATCAGCTTCATCTCCAGGTTATGCTTCTTGATCTTCTCCTGGCAGATCCTGAACGCTTCTTTTTCCTTTGTCTTATTCCTGCTCTCCGCAGCCTCATCCTCTGCGGTCGCCATACGGATCACAGGCTTTAACGGCGGTACCACCTTGGACTCATCCACCTCACGGTTGCCCAGCACCACATATCCATATTCAATTCCCCTGGCAGTCTCCACGATCACGTGGTCCCCAGTCTTAACTTCCCGGCCTGCCGGGTCAAAATAATAAATCTTTCCCGCTGTGCGAAAACGCACTCCGATCACTGTTATCATTCCGTGTTCTCCTTCTCTTGCCGGCCCTTTGCCGACCCGCTCAGGTCGCGCTCCCAGGCCATCTATCCATCTCAATCCGCATCTATCCTAAAAACCGTCTGTCCTAATATCATCTGTCCTAATATCGTCTGTCCTAATACTGTCTGTCCTAATACTAGTTCTCCTTCATGGTCAAAAGCATCAGCTCCATCACAAGCTCTGTGTTAACATTGGCATCCAGGCGTATCCTGGCCTTGTCAATGGCTTCCAGTATGCGCTCCAGTCCCTCATATCCGCTGACCGTACTCATGGACTTAATGGTTGAAAACTCATCCTTGAATATCAGCAGATTAATATCCTTTGTGGTCTTATACATGAGAACATCCCGGTACCACATCTGCATGAAATCCAGACAGCTGTAGATATCCAGGTTCTCCTCCCGAAGCTTATGGATATAATCTAAAAGCTCCGATATATCCGCCTCCTTCAAGTGCTTCAGCATATGAAGGATCTCATCATACATCCGTTTAAAATCCTCTGACTCCGCCAGATGAATGGCCTTGCCCAGGTTTCCCCTGGCAAAAGCAGCGTAGATCTCAGCCTGGCTCTCCTCCACCCCAAGGGACTGGATCAGATATTCCTTTACCACCACATCCTTAAGGGGCTTCAGCTTCAGCTGCACACACCGTGAAAGGATGGTTGGAAGAAATGCGTCCGGATTCGTGGTCAGAAGCAGGATCACCGCATAGGAGGGCGGCTCCTCAATGGTCTTTAAAAGGGCGTTCTGGGCCTGGACCGTCATCTTTTCCGCTTCATCCACAATATAAATTTTATAGTAACTGCTGTAGGGTCTTACCAGAATAGTGTCATTGATCTGTTCCCTGATATCATCCACGCCAATACTGGCCGGCTTTTCATGGGTCACATAGATCAGGTCCGGATGGCTTCCCGCCAGCACCTGCTTACATGCGTGGCACTGCATACATGGATCCGGCAGCCCCTTCTCACACAGCAGGTTCAGCGCAAACGCATTGGCCAGGGATTTCCTCCCCATGCCGGCCTCTCCGCTTAATATATAAGCATGGGAAACCTTCCCTGTCTGAACCGCGTTCCGGAAATGATCCTTTATCTGTTCATGACCTAATATATCGTTAAAACCCAGCATTCTGATGGTCCCCCTTGGCGCAAAAATATACTAAATTAGTATAACATAAGATATTTTTAATGTATACCCTTAAGTTTTTCCTAATCGATCCCATATTTTTTCAGCCTTCTCCACAATGTGGTGGTACTGATATCCAGAGCCTTGGCAGTCAATGTCTTGTTGCCGTTATATTTTTGTAATGTCAGGTACAGGAGTTCCCGGTCCGCCTCCTCCATGTTCCTGTTTCCGGCTTCCAATCCGGGAACCTGTTCCTCCCTCCCGTATAACTCCTCCAGAAGCTCCATAACATACCTGTCCGTCATGATCCGCCTCCCTGAGGTCAGAACGCATCTCTCGCAGAAATGCTTCAGCTGCACCAGATTTCCTTTCCATGAATATTCAATGAGGATCCTCTTGGCATTGTCCGTGAGTACATGGAAGGTGGAATATTTTTCCACATAATGGGAGATGTAAATCGTAACAAGCCGTTCAATATCCTGCTTTCTCTCCCTCAGAGGCGGAATCCGCAGCGCCATGGAACAGAACGCATAATACAGATCATCCCTGAACAGCCCCATTTCCAGGAGTTTCCTCATGTCCTTGGTGGTGGTGCCAATCAGACGGGTATTTACATTCTGGATCCGGTCCAGATCATTGTAGAGAAGGGTATTGTTCTGGATAATATTATTAAGGAAGTACTGGGTTCTGGTCCCCATTTTATCCAGCGCATTGATGCACAGGGTACCGTTCTCCGCAGCCAAAAGCGCTCCTTTGGTCTGTTCCCTGGAATCCGGGTTCAGAAAACGCTTCCCAAACAGCAGGTCGATCTGGGCCTCATCGGAAAGCCCCGCAATATTTACAGAGATATAGGCGCCTGACTTTCGCAGGCTGTGGTTGTGGATCGCCTGGGCCATCTCTTCCCTCTCATCCCCAGGGTTTCCCCAGATGATCACAGGGCTGTCGGATATGGCATAACATTTTGCCAGCTGGACGGTTTTTGGCATTCCCTGGCTGAGATACTCAATATCTGAAAAAGAATGTTTGGCAATATATCCGCACAGGTACTGGTCCTTCATCCGCTTTGTCTCATCAGCACTGACCGGGCGTTTAATCTTATTACAGGAAATGATCGCCCCGTCCGCCTGATCCGCAATGACAATGGGCGTCATCATGATCATCACCCGTTCCCGGCCGATACAGGCAATGGAGCAGTAAGTTTCCTTCGTGCTTCCCAGGACCTTTTCCACCTCTTTCTTATCCATATCACCCAGGACAGCCGTGACGGCTTTTCCCTTTACATCAGTGATGGACTGGCGCAGCATCAGCTCCATGGCATGGTTCATTACAGTGATAGCGCCCTTTTTATCAACCTGCAGCATACCGTTTACCGCCCCCTCCATGGCGGCGGCAAACCGGACGCTGTTGCTCTTCTCCTTCTGAATGGCCTGGTACAAAGCCTCCGCCTGGATAATTGCATTCCTCACTGATTCCATTGTGGAGTAAAAATATCCCGATGCAATGTTATCATTGCGGAAATTCTTTGTATAAGCCAGCACATCCGCTCCGCCTATGATCCCGTCCAGTTCCTCAAAGATCCCATCTGTCAGCACCTTTTGGAAATTGTACCCCTCATCCAGATAATATCGGAACAGCTGTACTCCGAACAGCTGATCAAAGCATGTGGTATCGCAGAACATATTGGGATCCCCCACCAGCCCGATGCGTGGATGTTCTTTTCCTATCTTCTCCTTCAGATCCATGACTAAAAGTCCCATCTCCTGGGCTGTCAGGACAATATGGATCACCGTGATATTGGTATACTGCTCGATCAGCCTGGCTTGGCGGCCCCTGGCAATAATGATGGTGATACCATCCGACACCGCCTTTCTCGCCTCCGCCACCGCATCTGGTCCTCCTTCAATCTTCTTTAGAAGGGAAATGTTTCCCGGGTTTTCTGCCAGAACCTCCTTTGCCATATCATATACGCCCTGATCCGGTGCAAAAAATGCAATTCCTGCCATCCTATCCCTACTTTCTGTTATCGCCCCTATTTATAGATTACCGCCTCATAAGCCTGGATCTCCTCCTCTTCCCCTTGGTAATTCACGTATCGATGGCTCTTTGGGCAAAAGCGCTGCCCCTCGTTCAGGCCCAGCAGTGTACCGGCTATCACCAGCCTGACTGTAACCGGTCCGTCCGTGGAAAGTGTTCCCGGAATCCTCCAGCCATACTCCGACCAGGCCCGCGTTCCCAGGCATACGCCATTTACCCACAGTTCCACGCTGTCCTGAAGCCAGGAATCCCTTATGGCAAGAGTGAACGGTTCCCCCGCAGCAGCCCCTTCCATTATGATATCCTTTTCATATTCAGCCACTCCACCGTAAAAGGGGATCCCCCCGGCCTCCGGATCCTTTAATGGCACGGACTTCTTAAGTGCCCCGATCCCCCAGCCAAGACCTTTGATCCTTACGGAAAATGCACCGGCCAGGTACAGCGGACAGCGCAGCCCGTCAAAGTTTTCCTTGCAACGGACCACAAGCCGCAGTTTGTTTTCCCCCATCTGCAGCCGTTTGCCGCACTCCACCGCCAGATTATTAGGAAGCCACAGCTCCTTTGTCTCAAACATCTCATCCAAAGGCCGGTCATTCAGCCATATCCGAAAGGAACCCCTGACAGCCTCCGGCTCCATGGCCAAATAGACCGGCTCTGTCAGCACGGAGGGATCATCTACTGAAAATGATGTTTGGTACTCATAGTCATCCTCTGAAAGTTCCAGCTCTTTTGGACAGCCGAACTGCCGTTTCAGCGCAACCGGAATCAGCATCTTTCCTTTTTCCAGCTGATCCACCACCGGCATGGGCTCCACGTCCGGTGCCTTCTGTCCGGTGCCCTCCGCCCGCAGAGACCATCTTCCAAGGCGCAGTACATTGGGCCTTTTTAATGCCAGGCGCCATTCCCCGTCCAGGGAAAGCTCCACGGTCCGCTCCTCTGTTCCCATCCCTCCCCGGATCATTCCATTTCCATCCGCGGTAAAGATACCTGATCCAAAGGGTGCCAGGCGCAGGGATCCATCCACTATATTACCACTAATCCACCGCTCCGCCGGGCCTGCATTTACCAGAAAATAGACCCTTCTTCCATCCGCTCTGCCGTATTCCGCGGAGAACACGTCCTCCATTCCCCGGCCATCGGCTGCCTCAAGCTTGTATCCACCCAGGCGTTCCTTAAGGCAGCGGCACAGTGTCTCCCCCTCCCTCACATAAAAACCATTGCCTCTGCCCATTTCCAGCCACTCCTTCATCCACGGTCCGGGATCCAGTGTCTGGATCTGTTTCTCCGGCAGGCTTCCCACTGCCGCTGTAATCCCACCTGCCTCAGTGAACTCTTCCACCTTCCGGAAACATGCATCCTCCAGATTATCCAGATAGGGGAGCACCACTGCTGAAAACCGCTCCCCATTGATGCGGATCCCCACCCCCTCCTCATCCCGGCAGACCTCTCCCGCTGCAAGAAGCCCCGGATCGATCACATAGTAGTCCAGCCTGTATTTTAAAAACAGTTCCTGAAGCCGGCCAAACTGCTTCTTCTTTTCATCCTGCCCCTTCCCTGCCGTCCACAAGGAGGTGACCGGATCCACAAGGAGCAGGGGAACGATGCGGCGGAGCGTGCGGTTTGGTTCTGTAATGTAGCCGGCATACGCACTCAACTCCTTCATATCCTTCCACCAGGGCATCTGATAAAAAGCGGAGGGAGGGGCATCATATTTTTTCAGGCCGTTGGATGTATAGTAAAAGGCGTGGATCACAAACCATTGGATTCCCTGAACGGCCAGCCAGTCAAATGTCCACTTCATATCCTGTAATGTCATTCCCCAGCCAATACTGTGAAAAGCCTCGCACAGAGCCGCCCTGCCTCCATAAAAATGTCTTGCTGATGCAGCAAATTTGGCGTTGGCCCTGTATTTGCCAGGAGCGATCAGAGGATGCACCCCCGCTTTCTGATGCCCGGCATCCACGCCCGGGCAGTGCATATAGCGGAGAGAGCTGCTTCTCATAATAGGCTTTTCTCCTATGAACAGCAGTCCATGGTCCTCACACCAGCGGGATACCTGCCTGTCATAGCTCTCTGTAAAAGCCTCTGTGCAGGTATCCCAATATGCATACAGGACCCGGTCCGTCATGTCCCCCATGGAAATCCCAAAAAGCACCGGAAGGTACGAAAGGATCTCTATGCCTGTCCGCTTTATTATAAGGTCAGGCAGCAGAGTTGACCAGGGCCTGTCCGGAGGAAAAGCCGTGATCTCATCGGTAAAGATCCCCTTGATCACCGTTTTAAAATACCTCCCAAGCCTCTTGGCATACCGCTCATGGGTAGTATCCAGGTAAGCGCGCACAGCGTTGGGATTCAGGGTATCCACATACGTTCCAAAATACTTAAATCCTGTCATTACCACCTCTGTGAACACATAAATCTGCCAGCTTCCCTCCGGCGCCTCCCACTGAAGCTGTTTCTTTTGTCCCCCTGTAAAATACCGCTTCCTGTTATAATCTGTCAGGCCGCTGAACTGGAAGATCTCCTGGCTGTAGGAGATTCCCGTATATTCCAAAAGCCCGATCCCCTTTTTCCATTCAATTTTCCCTTCCTTAGAAGGATAGGCCATGGCCGACAGCACCTGGCCCCAGGGCAGGTCAAGGACAACACGCTCTTTGCCCTCTGCCGTACACGACCTCATCTCCAGCTTCTTACACTGGTACTCCGGATGGTCTAAAAGCACCTGGCCCGCTGTCACGCCGCTGGGATAAGGATACTCGTCATAGAGCCATACCTCCATTCCCCTCTCCCCGGCCGCCTGGACGGCAATTTCCACCTTTTCCATAAAAAGTTCCGATAAATACGGAACATCCATCCCCTGGCGGGGATGGATGATAAAGCCCTGGATCTCCTGCTTATGCATCTCTTCAATTTGCCGCAGGATCTCCTCCGTTTCCATCCCTCCGTTCCAAAACCAGAAGGGCTGGATTCCTAATCTAAGATCCTCATATCCTGTCTCAAGTCCCATATCTTCTCCCAAATTCCAACACCGGCCGCCGCTGTCTATGTAATACCAGGACTATTTCCCGGGATAAAAATACTCCTTTTTCGCAATCAGGCAATGCCTTCTCATGGATGTCAGGTCTACCACAAAAGGAACCCCGGGAATGTCCGGCAGATAGAATCTTCCATTCTTAATCTCCCACTTCACCGACAGATACTCCCTCTGAAGGCTTTCAATGGGCGCCAGATACTCCTGCCTGGCCTCATCATCCGCCGTAGCGATCAACGGGGATGCCATATACGGAAGGCCGCCGGAAGTCAGCTTAATTTTGTTTTCCCGGGCCATATCCCTGATAGCCATCCACTCCCTGATCCCCGCCATATTAGAAGGACATGGCTGAAAATGCTTCACTCCTCTGTTTAAGTACTCCCGGAACATATAGTGGTTTCTCATGGACTCTCCCATGGCGATATCCACAGGGGAACGCTTTGTCAACCAGGACAGGCCTTCAAAATCACAGCAATGGACCGGTTCCTCATACCACTCAATGTTATACTCATTGGCCCTCTTTATAAATTCCAGGGCTGTCTCCGGCTTAAAATACTGGTTTCCATCAATTGCCAGTCCAATGCTGTCCCCTATGGTCTTTCTGGCCAGGGCAATGCGCCGGATATCATTGTCCAGATCCGCGCCGAAATTTGAGGCAATTTTCATCTTCACTGTCTTGTATCCGGCCTTTAGGAAATCCTCCAGTTCCTGTACCATCTGACAATCTGTCAGGTTAGTACCGCAGCCGCTCCCATAGGCCGCCAGGCTGTCCTTTTCCGCCCCCAGATAACGATGCAGGGGCTTTCCATCCATTTTGGCCAATATATCATAGATCAGAAATTCAAATCTTCCGTATTCGTAAGCGCTCTCTGCGTTAAATCCATTGTTCCGGTTCTGCCAGTACACCCGGTCAAGCCACTGTTCTGCCGTCTTCGTCTCTCCGGTCAGGATGTGGGGCAGTATTACCTTCTCCATACGCTCAGTACAGATCATGGTTCCCGTGATCCCGCCGGCTTCATACAGTTCCACAAGATGTGTCATATTCCAGTAGTGAAAAGGCCCTCCCGTGGAATCCCAGAAATCCACCGGAAGCTCCTTGGGAACAAAGGTATACACCGCCGCCCCATCGAATTTCAGCATTACATCTAATCCCTTATCAAACATATCCTTATGCCCCTATTATTTTTTTAGATTTTAAAAATCCTTCTTTGTCAAGCCTGCCCATATCAAAATGGCAGGGCAGCCCGGCCGCATCCGGGAAGTAGAACCTGCCGTCTTTTCTTTCCACCCGGATATCCATATAATCAAGCAGGGGCTGGTTGCAGGGCTCTAAAAATTCTACCATTGCGTTTTCCCCGGCATTTGCGATCATCACTGCGGAAAGCATGGGCAGGCCGCCGGATGATATCACGGCGCCGCATTCCTTGGCCATGGCATTTACCTCAAACCAATCCTCAATCCCATCAAAACTTGCTGCCACCGGCTGAAAATGCCTCACCTTTGTTTCCAGCAGCGGCTGGAACATATAGTGGTTATAAAAACTCTCCCCTGAGGATACAGGGATGGGGCATTGCTCTGCCAGGTCACGATAGCCAAAGTAATCCAGACTGTGCAGGGGTTCTTCATACCACGCAATGTCATACTCCTCCACCCGCTTGGCAAACTCCAGCGCCTGCCCCACGGTAAACACCTGGTTGGCGTCCAGGGCCAGGCCCACATCCGGTCCTATGACACCGCGGGCCAGCTTTACCCGCTCCACATCCCGGTCAAGCCTTGTCCCGAAATCCGTACCCACCTTCATCTTTACGATCCGATGTCCATGTGAAAGGAATCCTTCCATCTCCTTTGCCAGGGAAAGCCCCTCTAAGTGGGTGCTGCCGCCGCTTCCATAGACGGGTACCCAATCCTTGTCCGATCCCAGAAACCGATGGGCCGGCAGTCCCGCCCGCTTCGATATAAGATCCAGAAGGGCGAATTCAAAACGGCCTATCTCCCGGACGGTTTCTCCCGCCAATCCATTGTTGCGGTATTTCCAATACAGAAACCGGCTCCACTCCTCAAACGTCCTTTCCTCACCTGTAAGCACCAAGGGGAGAAGGCGCTCCTCCATAAGGGATGTGCAGGGTATCACCCCTGCAATCCCTTCCTTGTCATAGAGTTCCATTAAAAACTCCACCTTTGTGTGAGTAAAGGGGCCTCCTGTGGCATCATAGAATACTTCCTTCTGTGGAATCGGACTCAGTCCATATATAACTGCCCTTGAAAAGCTCAGTTTTGTCTGCCTGTATTCCGTTGTTCTTTTCATATACACCCTCTATAGCCGTCCGCCTCCGGGCAATACGCGGAGGCAGTCCCTTTTATCTGTCATATAAGCGGCCCTGCAGTCAGGTTAATCCGCCATCCACTCCTGCTGCAGCCTGGTCAGATCCGCGGCCCACTTATCGCAGGCCTCCTGTGCTGTCTTATCCCCCATCATCACAGCCTGAAGATCCGCTACAATATCATTTGACGCATACTCTGCATACCCATCCAGATAGATGGGAAACTGTGCAAATACCAGGTTCGGATCGTTTTCAAATTCCGCATAGATCTGGAAGTAGGGATTTTCCTTATACCAATCCTGGTCATAGATGCCTGTGTTTACAGGTACACGGCCCTCATTCCTGTCCACATAGCCTGCTCCTTCTGCGGAAGCCAGGTATTCAGCAAAAAGAACGGCCTCCTCCGGATGCTCAGTGTTCTTGAACACAACAGATCCCATAAATGTAGGAGCCTTGCAGACAGCGATCCCATCCTCACCTTCCAGAGGCCGGATCGGAAGGAAATTTCCCTCGCCCAGGTTCTTTGTATGCTCTGATACAGAGGAAGAGTTATGCATGATATACTGTGCTGTTCCGGCGCCAAACTCCGCCACCATCTCACGGTAACCGTTGGAGATCGCATCGTGGGATACCAGGCCGTCCTTATACAGGTTGGCGTAAAAATCCAGCCCCTCCACTACCTTCGGGTTATTCAGCGTGCTGGTCCCATCCTCGTTAAAGAAAGCCTTCTCCCCGCCGTAGGACAGAATAAACATAAACAGGTTTTCCGCAGATCCGGAACCGCCCCGCAGAGAGAAATAGTACGTTCCATCCTCCGCGTACTCCTCGCAATACGTTCTCAAGTCCGCAATGGATCCGGCAGGCTCAATGCCCTTTTCCTCATGCCACTTTGTGTTGTACCAGGAGGTTTCCTGGGTCTTGCCATAGCCTAAAAGGTAGAGATTTCCATCCTGTGCATAGAACCTGGCCTGCTCTACGATATTGGGGAGCAGGTTATCCCTTTCCTCCCAGGCATTAAAGGCATCATCCAACTGCATAAGGGCGTCCTGGGCCACCAGGGCGTAGAGGTCTTTATCGCTGATCGTACCCACATCCGGCGTGCTTTCCGTCACCACCGCGGTGTTAAATTTCTGGGTATAGGAATCAGAGGCCAGGCCCGTGTATTCCACTGTGATCCATGGATATTTCTCCTGAAAGTTTTTGATCACCTCCGCATAAATAGGATTTGAGGTGGTATTGCCGTCCCTGTGCCAGAATGTAATGGTTACAGGCTCCTTCCCTGTCTCTGGTGCTGTGGTCTCAGCCATCTCATTTCCATTCCCCTGAGCTGCCGCGGCCGGCGCCGCGGATGATGCAGGTTCGCCTTTACTCCCGCCGCATCCTGTCATACCTGCGAGCACCGCCGCTGCCAGTGTTACCGCCAATAATTTCTTCATAAATTATTCTCCCTTCTTTCAGTCATCTGCTGCCGGCCCTTTGGGGCCTTTTATCAGCATGCCTTTGTAGTAACATTTCTCTATGATAAAAGGCATCCCGGCCGGAAGCCCGTTATCTATTAAATCCAACCGGAGCCTATCCCTTCACAGCCCCTGAGGACAATCCCGATACCAGATATTTTTGAATATATGCAAACAGGATCAGCACAGGCACCAGGGCCATCACACATCCTGCCGCCAGGCTTCCGTAGGCCACGGTAAATTCCCCCTGCATCAGTTTTAAACCAATGGGAAGGGTAAAATACTTTTCACTGCTTAAAAAGGTAAATGCATAAACATATTCATTCCAGGAACTTACAAAGGAAAAGGCGCCTGCAGCCACGATCCCCGGCGCGATCGTAGGAACCACGATCCGGAAAACCGACTGCATTATAGTACAGCCGTCAATCTGCGCCGCCTCCTCCAATGCAGGGGATACACCGGATACAAATCCGCTGATCATAATCATACAAAAAGGGATCCGCACCGTTGTATAGGTGATCATCAGTGAATAGGGGGAGTTTACGATCCCCAGGTTTTTAAAAATAACAAACAGGGGGATCATTAACACCACACCAGGAAACATCTGGGATACCAGAAGCACCCCATAGGATAGGCCTTTCCCCTTAAACCGGTACCGGGAAATAGCATATCCGCCAAACACCGATATAACAGTGCTTGCAATGGTGCTGACTCCGGTCACAAGTACACTGTTGAAAAAATAGTGATCAAACCCCATATTCTCCCAGATATATTTATAATTGCTGAATGTGACAGGGCTTGGGAAATACTTAATGGGAATATCCAATATGGTAGATTCATCCTTTAATGAAGTAACTACGGTCCAATATACCGGGAACACGATGACCACAAACAATAGGATCAACGGTATATTGACGGTCAGGATCCTAAGCAGTCTCTTTTTCAGCCGTTTCTTTTGTCCATAGGTCATCACAGATCTCCCTCCTTCCCAAATCCTCCCACCAGGGAGTAGCCGATTGCAAATATCGCCAGGATCAACGCCATAACAGCAGCCATACAGCTGGAATATCCGATATCCATGCCCTCGTTAAACTTGGACATCAGATACATAGGCAGGGTCATGGTAGCGTTGTTGGGCCCTCCAGCCGTCATACCCGCAATGATATCCACAATATTAAATGTCCATATGGTACGCAGCATAGTGGTAAGGATCACTGTATTCCGGATCAGGGGCATGGTTATATGCAGAAACTGGTATATTACCCCTGCCCCATCCACATCCGCCGCCTCATAATAATCATGAGGAATGGACTGCAGTGCGGCCAAAAAGGATACTGCAAAGAAGGGGATGCCCCTCCAGGTGGTGGTAAAGATCAGCACCCCCATGGCCCGCGTCCCTGTGGCAAACCAGGGGATACGGTCCTTTATGATCCCGGCCCGCATCAATATATCATTGATGACTCCAGTCTGACCTGTAAACATGTAACTGAACACCAGCGCCACGATCATGCCTCCAAAGGCCCACGGTGAAAATACTACCATGCGGTACAGCTTACGCCCCTTAAAATCAGTATTCATCAGGATAGCCACCATAAGGCCAAAGCCTGCCTGAAGCACCACATTCCATATAGTCCACACCACGGTGTTCTTAAGCGCCTTAAAGAATACGGGATCCTCAAAAAGCTTTACATAATTGTCAAGCCCGTTAAACCCATAATCCTTTGGCCGCGTCAGAATATAATTGTGGAAGCTGTTAAAAAATGTCATAAAGATCGGATAAAACATAAACAGCGCGATCATTGCCATAGACGGCAGAATCATCAGGTACGGCGCGCTTTTCCGGTTCATAATACGTCTCCTGTTTCCCATTCCGTTTCCAGTCCCCTTTCTTCTATGTTTGCTATGTACGGTTCCTGTTTGTCACATTGGACGGTAGATCTCATATCCCTGTAGCAGCCCGTCCTTCTCCAGCTTTTCCACGTTCATCCTCTGGGCAATTCCAGGCGCGTCTTTTGATACATAAAACCTCCCGTTCCGTTCCTCAGGACAAAACATGGTATACTCGCCTACCGGCACAGTAGGAGGCTCATGGAACTCAATATACTCTTCCGGCCCATAGAGGCATCCAAAACTGGCATTCATGTAAACTCTCCCCCCGGAGGAGAACCGGATCCCCTTTTCCCTGGCCATATCCCGGATACGCAGCAGATCGTCCATCCTGGTCATCCGCCCAAAGGAAGGCTGCAAATGGCCCACACCCTTTTCCGCATATGTTTCATACGCATAAGAGATCCTCATGGACTCCCCAAACGCCAGCTGTATATCCGGCAGCAGCTCATGCAGCCTCCTGATACCGTTCATATCATGGGCATGTATCGGTTCCTCAAACCAGGCCGGATCATACTCCTCTATCATTTTTCCAAATTGGCAGGCCTCCTCCACGCTCCATCTCTGGTTTGCGTCCACAGCAATCGCAACTTCTTCTCCCAGAGCATCCCTCACCTTTTTAAAGCGTCTTACGTCACGCCCCATATCGGTTCCCTCATCGCTTCCTACCTTGAACTTTACGGTACGGTATCCCTCCTCCACATACCTCTGCATATCCTCAACCAGTTCCTCATCGGAAAGCAGCAGGGAACCGCCTCCCTTATAGGCAGCCGCCCAATCCTTCTCAGCACCCATGAACCGGTGTAAAGGCAATCCTGCTCTTTGGGCCAGGATATCCATCATCATGATCTCCAACTGCCCCACCTCCACTGCCGGTCCGCTTTGGAAACCCTCATTGCGGAATTTCCAATACAGGCTCTGCTTCCACTCCTTAAAAGATTTTGTCTCATTGTTTAATATCAAAGGCAGGATCATTTCAACAAAACGGCCTGTACAGGCCAAATGGGCGCATGCCCCTTCACTGTCATATAATTCGATACATCCCCGCTCTGGTGCAAAATTACCAAATCCTCCCGTACCATCTTTAAAGGGCTTGGGAAGAGGGATCGGACGAAAACTATAATATTTTGCATGAGAAAACCGAATCCTATGGGTAAATTCAAACATTTTTATCCCCCTTTTTATCTGTTTTTTATCAAAAATATATATAAATTGTAATGGTTTTTGATTTAGGGGGCAATTGTTAAACATTTGGTATTTTTCCTTTATTTTTGTGCATGATCTACATTCATTGCAGAATTTCCTCTAATCCATTTCATTTCCTTTTCAAATATATATTTGCAATGAAATGAATGCACGGAAGTTTTACGATCCCTATAAAATAAAATTAAAAGACAGAAAAACGGCACAGCCCGTTGGCTGCACCGTTCTTCATAAAATCCGTTTATTATATTTTTAAGTCGGCATAGATTCCCTTTTTACAGTACACATCAATAAATAGGATACATGACATTTGCCGTGAATGCGCATGTCAGAATGGCCACTATCATAAATGGGAATGTGAATTTTAACACCTTTACCGGATTATATCCACCTGCGGCAAAACAGACGGCCGCCTCCCCTGAACCTGAGGGAAATCCCAGTGCAAAGTAATTGCAGGTACCTATGATCAATACGATCCCTCTTGGATCCCATCCTCCTGCCAGAGCCACCGATGCGGCAATGGGGATCAGGACCGTCTGCGTTGCCATATTGGATAAAAATGTGGTCATTACAACGGTTGCTGCAGAGAACATCAACATTACGGTCAGGGAACTGGGATTGCTGCCAAGGGCTCTGAGGATCAGATTTCCCACCGCATTACCTGCCCCGGATTTTCCCAGGGCGTCCGCAACCACCAATACACCGGCTATCATCCACACCATGTCGGAGGTCATGCCTTTTACAGCCTCATCCACCCTGAGGATCTTGGCGTAGATCAGGATCAGGACACCCAGTCCCGGCGCCAGATACAGCATGTTACCGGTCCATTTATTCAGCATCATCAGGAGCATGACCACTGCAAACACAGCGTATACCAGTACTTCCTGCCCGTGGGACAGCATTTCCGCCTTTTTGGTTTCCTTTAATTTTGACTGGTCGATATCCTCCTCACTTCTTGGCATCAGCTTCCAGAAAAAAAGGCAGTACAGGGTGAGTAAGATCATGGCTGGAATGGAGAAGATAAATGGATCCAGCATGGTCAGCTGAAACTCGGGATTGGGTATGATCCCCTCATACATGCCGTTGACCGTGGCAAAGGTTGATGCACCCAGGCCAATGGGAAAACGGAACTTCCAGGCAACCATGACGCCTAACAGCGGAAGCAGGACCCGCTTGGCCGTAATATCCCCTGTGTTATCCAGGGTTGATAAAAACACCACCAAAATCGTGATCGCTGCTGTGGTCGGTATAAACTGGGCAAATATGGCGCCGATCAGGAAAAATGACGCCACCAGCAGCATACCCCGCCTTCCTTTAATGGTATTCATGACCGAACTGATCCTGGCAACCAGGCTGGTCTTTGTTAGTACGGAACTCAGGGCCAGCATGGGTGCGATCAGCACCACGATCTTATTTCCAAAACCACTGAACGCTGACTGGACATCCATGATCCCCGTCATTGCAAGGATCAGACAGCATGCCATGGTGGTAACTCCAAAGGGTACCTTGTGCAGTATAAATGATATCATCATAAACAGCGTTACCGCCAATACTATGTACATTTCCATTGTTTTTCTCCCCTGTGTTTATTTCATCAGTTCCCTTACCTGGCGTGTTCTCTCCTCAACAAACTCTGCCCACACCGTGTCATCCAGATACGGCTGGGCCTCATGGGTATACTGTCCTGCCCTGTCCACAATCTCAATCTGGTTGGGATGGCTTGGAAGGGCGATATCCACATGGATCCCCTTTAATTTTTCTGCATCCCTCAGGAACCTGGTCCTCAGATCCGGGGTCAGATAGGTACTGGAGGCATAATAGTCGTCATTCATTGTGTTGGCCCCCACGCCCCCATGCATGGCAACCACATACGTTTCCCCGTTCACAGGGTTTTTCTCCTCCCAGAAAAAGCTGGTGCATCCGATGGTATGCCCTGGGGTAAGCATGGTCCGGATGGATATGTCCCCTAATGTAACCGGCTCTTCATCTGAGTAAAAGGCATCCACTGTAAAATCCTGGGGATGAGAATCAGGATCCAGTACCAAGGTTTCCTTGGGACATTTCCGGTAAAATTCATAATCTTCAGAGGAGAGGTACACCGAAGCTCCCGTCAGTTCTTTCATGGCCCTGGCCGCCCCGCAGTGATCAAAATGAGCGTGGCTGAGAAGGATTTTCTTAATGTCCTCTGGTTTATATCCCAGCCGGTAGATGGAATCCACCAGCAGATACATGCTTTCCGGAATGGCTGTGTCAATCAGGATCAGTCCGCTGCCGGTATCGATCAAATAGCAGCCCACCCAGGTCTGTCCTGCTACATACCAGGTCCTGGGGGATACCTGAAACGGTTTGACGGTCAGGGCCCAGGGCTCATATGCCAGGGTCTTTACAGGATGGGGCGTTGGTTTTGTGCATCGAAATGCCATTTGTTATTCCTCCTATCTAGGTATGGGTAAATACGGATCACATTTCTCAACCGGCTTGAGTTATCTGTCTGTTTTGATTATAATGGAGACGTAAACTTATTTCAACTTATGCATTTTTATTATCAGACTTAATTAAATTAAGTTATACGCCTGCCTCTATTGCACCGTCCCTATCACAAATGATAAAAAGGAGATACCATGGACATTCATCAGATTGAAAACATCATCGCCATTGAGCGGGAACAGAGCATATTAAAAGCATCCCAAAAACTGTTCCTCACCCAGTCCGCCTTGAACCAGCAGCTTCTCCGCCTGGAAAAAGAGCTTGGCACCCGGCTTTTTGAGCGGAGGAAGACCGGCATGATCCCCACCTTTGCGGGCAGGATCTATCTGGCAACTGCCCATCAGATGGTGGATATGAAAAAAGAAACGTACAAGATCATCCACGATATTTCGGAGGAAAATACCGGAGAGATCTCCCTGGCATACACCCCTGAGCGTGGCTCCCTTATGTTCTCCTACGTCTACCCCGTATTTCATCAAAAATATCCCAATGTCACATTCCGCATCCAGGAAGCGCGGGTCAAGAAGATGGAGCAGCTGCTCCTGAAAAAGGAAGTGACCCTGGCCGGACTGACCTATTCAGGCAGCTTTAAAAACCCGGATCTGGAATACTTGGATATGGCGGAGGAACTGATGGTTCTGGGACTGCCCAAAAGCCACCCACTAGCATATCTGGCAGGGGAGAGGAGCTGGGAAACATTTCCCCAACTGGACTTAAAGCTTCTCAGAAACGAATGCTTTACCCTGATCTCCAAGGAGACCAGAATGCGCGACATGATCAACCTGGCCTTTGAGCAGGCTGGCTTTCATCCCAAGATCCTGTTTGAATCCACCAGCACCCTGACCGTTGTAAACATGGTAAAAAACCAGGTCTGTCCCGCATTCTTTCCTCAATCCTACGTGGAGGCCAATGCCCCTATTGTCTACTTCTCAGTCTCTCCCAGACAGAGCTGGATGCGGTGCATGGCGTATCTGAAAGGTACCTATCTTACAAGGCCGGAAAAGGCCTTTCTTAGGTTGTGTACTTTGTATACACAGGGAAAGCCGCTTGTGTAGGAAGGAGAGGGGGCAGGCATGGTTTGCCCAGACATGACTTGTCTTTCTCTCTGCCGGAACGTAAAAAATTCCCGGGCGCTGCCTGACAGCTGCAGCGCCCGGGAATCTTCCGTGTCCTCTGTTCTTTTACTTATTCCTATAATACTCCTGCATTACATAAAAGGCTTTTTTGCGTGTCGCCTTGTCCATGGCAACCAGACCTTTGCTGTTTTTTCCTCCCTGCATGGGATGCTTGCGTATGGGGGAAATAAAATCAAACAGTACCCATGGGAACATACCCTGTATTCTTCCGTCCGTGTACCGGATCTGGTTTTCATATACCCGTTCCTGGTGTTCTTCCGTGAACAATTCCTCCGCTCCTCCGTGGTGGCCTGCTTTTGCACCTGCACCGGTCTCAGTAATGACCATGGGCTTGTCAATGGACGTGTTGTCAAGAATCACCTTCACACCTTCATAATCCCTGTAATACCAGCCGTAATATTCATTAAACGCAACCACATCCACAAATTCCGCCAGCCGGTCCTTTACACACATGGTATTCACATCTACCAGGCAGGCGGCGCTGGTCAGCCTTGTGGGATCATAATTCCTGCAAGTCTCTAAAAGCCCTTTCATAAAATCAAGGCGTGACTGGATATCCGGATTCTCATTGCCCACGCTCCAGATCACTACGCTGGCCCTGTTTTTGTCCCGGAACATAAGCTCTCTCATCTGATTTTCTGCATTGCTGTAAGTCTCTGGATTCTCAAAATCCAAGGCCCAGTATACGGGGATCTCTTCCCACAGCATCATTCCGGCCTGATCTGCAAGCACAGCCATCCTCTCACTGTGGGGATAATGGGTAAGCCGCAGTATATTGCAGCCCATGTCCTTGGCCGTGTTCAGGATCTCAAGGCGCTCCTCATCAGTCTGTATCCTGCCCCTGTTCCTGCTCTCCTCGTGGCAGCATACCCCCTTTAGATAGATCTTCCTGCCGTTTAGAAGAATATCCTTTCCATCACACCTGATCTCCCTGAACCCCACCCGGTCCTTGACTTGGTCTTCTAAACACCGCGCCTGAACCTCATACAGCTTTGGATGTTCGCAGTCCCATAATTGGGGGTTAGCCTGGACTACACATCTCGCCTCTCCCCGTTCATCAGTCAGAACTTCCCGGGATATTCCAAGCTCTTCGATCTTAAAATGACAGCAGGCTCCCTGCACCGGGGCATCCAGTTTTATTTTCAGTTCAATCCTCCCGTATGTACCGTCAGGTACAAGGGATGCTGTAAAATCTTTAATATACACGGCAGGAAGCCGGAACAGTTCCACCGACCGGGTAATTCCCCCATAATTGAACCAGTCATAATTCATGGACGGTACCTGGTCCGGTTCCCTCCTGTTATTAACAGTGATCACAATGTGGTTTATTTCCTTAAGATCCTGGGTCAGTTCCGTATAAAAAGGCGTAAATCCTCCCTGATGCCTGGACAGGAGTGTTCCATTCAGCCAGATCCTGCACTCATAGTTGGCTGCCCCGACCCGAAGTATGATCCGTTCCCCTTCCTTTTCCTTTGAATAGACAAAGGTCCTGGAATAAACCGCCTCCCCCTCATACAGCCAATACCTGTCATCCAGACAGTTCCAGCATCCGGGGACCTGTATCTTTTCCATGGATGAAAAATCCAGGTCCATGGGAACCTCCCTGCCCTGCTCATCTTTTCCAGAGGCAGAAAACAGGTTCTTTCTTGTTACGCTGCGAAACACATCCGGCGTAAACCCCCATACGCCGTCCAGGCTTTCCGGTTTCCGGTGATCTGTGTACACACAGGACTGGACTGTGGTAAATGCGATCTGATTTTTTTTGTCAAACTGAAAATCCAATATATCTTTGTAATCATCCTTCATCCGATCCATTTTCTTATCTCCTTTTTCTCATTGCCTTCTGCTGGTGGCCGCCGGAATAAAGTACTATCCCTTTACACTGCCCGCAGCAATTCCTTCCATTACTTTTCTTTGGGTAATTAAAAATATCAATACAACCGGCAGCGATATGGCGGTCGACAGTGCCGCGGTCATGGACAAATCAACTCCCAGATCCGAATTCAGGTTTACCAGCATGGCTGCCAGATTATAAGTGCTCATATCTTTTGACAGCATCAGTACCGGAAGCCACAGACCCCAGCTGGACAAAAACGATATAAGGGTGGCTGTGGTAAAAACAGGATACATGACCGGTGTGACAATTTTAAAAAATATCTGGAATTCCGTGGCTCCGTCTATAGTGGCGGACTCAATCAGGTCATAGGGAAGGGACTGGAAAAAATTCTTAAACAGGAAAAAGGGAAGGGCCGCTCCCCATGCGCCTGTGGAAGACGCCAATATGATCCCCCAGAAATTGTTGGTTCCATACAGCCCCAGCTGAACCACGATCACATACAGGGGTATGAGCAGCAGCACGGCCGGATACATCATGCTTACCGAAAAAGAGGTCTGGATCATGGAAAACCCCGGAAGGCTGCCCTTTCTGTACAGCGCATACCCGCCCAGGGATGTTGCCAGGACCACCAAAAGGGTGCTGCCTCCTGAAATAATGATGCTGTTTTTAAAGTAATGCCACAAGGAATTTCCGGATAATGTAAGGATTCCCTTCCATCCATTTAACACCCACTTTTGCGGGATCAGGGACAGCGGATACTGTATGATCTCCTGGTTGGTCTTAAATGAACCGAACAGCATCCAGAGAAATGGATACACCATAATAAAGGAAATTATGATCAGTACCCCATAAACTATCCATGTTATGAATCTATTTTGCTTCATTTAACCGTCTCCCTACTGCTGAACCAACCAGTGTCAAAAGTGCTATTAACAAAAATAGAAATGTGGCAATTGCCGTGGCTGATCCGAAATCCATTTTCTCATATTTACTGTACGCATAATACGACAAGAAATTGGTTGCATAATTAGGCCCGCCAAAAGTAATGATCCTAGACACCGTGTATGTCTTTAAAAACTGAATGATTGCATAGACTGCATTCAGCATAAACGCCGGTTTCAGGGAAGGAAGAGTAATGTAGGCGTACGTCTGCCATCCGTTCGCCCCATCCGTGGTGGCGGCTTCATACATGCTTCTGTCTATCAGTTGATAATTGGTCAGGAATATAATGGTGTACAGACCCACATGCTTCCACAACTCCACAAAAGCCAAGACCCCAATGGCAAGGTTAGCCTCTGTCAGCCATCCCAGGGGCGAAAGCCCCAATATTTCAAGAAGGCTGTTCATGGCGCCGTTACTGTTAAAAAAGTGTTTCCATACAACAGCGCTGACCACGTCCTGTGTAATAAATGGAATAAAGATCGCCAGCTTGAATATGAGCTGGGCCCCCCGGCAGATCCCCTTATAATCCAAAAGCTGAGCCAGCAAAAGTGCCGCAACCATGTTGAGAGGAACACTTAAGGCAGTAAAAAGCAGGGTTACCTTCAGGGAATCCCAAAAATAGGAATCCCTGAACAGCTTCATATAATTTCCCAGCCCCACAAATACAGGCTCTGTCAATATGGTGTTGGTCTTAAAAAAGGAATAGAATATACTGCATATCATAGGATACACGCCAAATACAATGGATACCACGGCAAATACGCCGATGCAGCAATATAACATCCAATACTTTTTAAGGATCACCCCGCACTTGCGGTGCGGGATAATCTTCCGGGTTCCTTTCATCCATTAACCTCACTTATTTTCCTGAATCACTGCGTTCACATCCCCGTGCAGCTTTTCAATAGCGCTTTGTATACCGGCCTCATCCTTTGCGCTGAATGCGTTCATTAGACCCTTTTCATATGTTTCCAGCATATCCGGATAGTATGGGAATACGCCTACATAAGAATCGCTGGGGTAAATGGGGATGGTTGAGTCAAAAAAGATCTTTTGGTTCTTGCTCAGCTGCTCTGTATCCACAACACTGTAATCCATGCAGGAACCCATGGTATCAAAACTGGCTTTCTGCGCTGCCTCTGACAGGCAATAGGTTAAGAATACTTTTGCAGCTTCCTTTTCAGGCGCATTTTTAGGCATTGCGATCCCTCTTACACCGCCCAGGAACAGGCCGCCCTTTCCGCTTCCGTCAAATGTGGGCCAGGTCGTAACCGAATATTCGCCCACGCCGCTGTCCGGCTGGTCCCATCCCGCTGCATTCCAGTTGCCCACACGGAACATCCCCACGCTGCCGCTCTGTATCTTTGTATACATGGCTGAGAAATCCTCGTTGACAGCATCTTTGTCCCAGATGGCATCAGGCCCCGCATACAGCTGGATGATCTTCTCAAACTGATCTTTATGGGCTTCAATCCGGCTCTCAGGCACATTGTTGATCCATACATCCGAGGTTCCATTTCCTCCGGTAAGGAACAGGTTGAACGCCTGTCCCGGATCGGTTCCCAGGTGAAGGGTCCAACCGGATATACCTGCATTCTTATACTCCTTTCCCAGGGCCAGGAATTTATCAAAGGTGGTCGGGATCTTATCCTCAGTTACTTCCACGCCTTCCACATCAGTTTTGTATCCCAGACCGTTTACAGAACGGTTAATGGGAAATGCGATCAGCTGTCCATCAGCTGATATGATCTTCATGTCGCTGTCCGTCACCACATCATGGTTCTCAGATGCTGCCAGTACATCATCCAGCGCCTCAAATCCGCCCCCTGACTGCTGATGGGTCACCAGAAGCCGGGATGCCTCATTAAATATCAGGTCCACACCGCCTGTTGTGGTAACTGCCTGCAATGCTTTTGTTGTCAGTGTAGCATTGTCAAAGGTAATGGCATCAATGGAGTAGTTGGGATAATCCTTCTGCATCTCCGCCTCTGCCGCCTTAAAGAAAGGAAGCCTGGAATCATTCCCCTCATACCAGATCGTGATCTTTACAGGCTGGTCCGACTGTCCCTGTGCGCCGGCTGCCTGGGTGCCATCGGCCCGGGTGCCTGCCTCCTGTCCCCCTGCTGCCTGGTCTCCTGCCGCCTGCGTTTTTTCTGTCTGAACGCCCTCTGTCTTTGCCGGCTCCGAAGCGCCCTTTGCACATGCGGACAATGACATGGCAACCGCAAGCATCATAACTGCCAATCTGTGTTTTCTCATAATGTATCCTCCCTTTATTTGTTTTTAATTACACTCATTGCTTCTATAAGATCCATCATATAAACCCTGCGTTTCCCCTCGTGGATGGAGTCAAAGGATACGCCTGTGCCGTTTGGATCCCACCTGCAGTGCAGGTCGCATCTTATATCCATAGAGGAAAGATGGGGGGAATAAAACCTGCCGACCACCATGCCCCTTTTGCTGTTTATATGGTACAAATACACAGGTCTGTATTGATCCCTGTCCTGATAACCATCTCCGATCAGCCACTGTCCATCCGGGGAATAACTGCAGTGAATGTCCTCATGGAATAACGCCCTGTCATAGACCGCATAATCCTGTGTCTCATCCTGCATTACATACAGTCCGTCCCCCTCTGCGCAGTCCCCGTAAAGCATCAGTTTCCCCTGTTTTCCCCAGTAGTAATGGGAAGCAAAGGTATAGGGACGGAGCTTGTAAATATTTCCGCCAAGATCGCTGGTCCCCAGCCCTGTCCGCCACATTCCGCCCGGCTCAGGGAAAAACCTTACCAAAAATAAAAAGCGGTCCGACTCCTGGTTAAAGGTAATGTGGTTGATAACGATCTTCCTGTCTATGTGATGTCCGTTCTCCCAGTTATAGATCCGGTCCAGCTGTGCATATGTAATAATCTGTTTTGCCTGCCCGCTCTCCATATCTACCAGGAATACCCCGTCTTCCTCAGGCGCATTTTGATCCTTCCAGGCATCCACTTCATTGCAGTATCCGTATCCGGCCCTGAAATCATATACGCGGTTCATATTAATGGACAAACCCCATTTCCCATCCGCAGATACATTGGCCAAGGGCCGTTGAAGCATGCGTTCCTTTTTGCTGTGGATATTCTTTACCACAGCCCGGTAGCCATGATCCGTATAAACATTATAGATAATCTCATCCGGATTCACCGGATTCCACTGAAGCATTGCGCCCTGCTGGAAATTCCAGGACCTGGTTAACGCCACTGGACTGAATACACCGGTATCCATGTCCAGGCTCCCCAGTTCACATTCGTCCTCTCCAGTGGGAAGACGGTCCATAAACGGGACCCGGTGACATAGATGAAGCTTCCCGTCAGGGTGGAATGCCCTGTTGTCATAGTAGCCAAAAAAATACTGCCCCCCATCATCCGGGGAAATCCTCCGGACTTTGATATGATTTGCATCTAATATACCATTCATTGTAAATTTCTCCTCTTTTTGGAGTTTTCAAATATTATACATTTCTCCCTTGACTTTCATATCTTTTTACCATAATATTAGTTTATACCATAAAACTCCCCCTACATTTTATACATATTTTCTATGGATATCCATGTATTCTTTATCTATATCACTACTATATAGTAAGCTCCTTTGTATTTCAATTCACAATATACCCATATAATTGTATATTCAGACCATTTAAATTTTACAATTACTAACCCAAATCAGGAGATTATGTAAACGGAGGTCTTATATGGATAATTTCAGCATTGTAACAGGAGCCATGATCCAGCTCTCAAGTCCTTTCCGGCTGATCCATGTGATCAAACGCTTGCCGGACTTTCAGCTCCGCCCCCACAGCCACAACTTTTTTCACATTATATTTGTCACATCCGGTACATTGGAAGTAGACATCAAGGGGAGTACCCACATTATACATGAGAACCATGCGGTCATACTCCCGCCCTATGTCCCGCATGCATTAAATTCCAAGAAGGGGTATTGCCAGATCGGCGTGGACATCTTTGACACGGAGGAAAACGATCTCTGCGCCCTTTTGAATCAGACCTTTCCCTCCGGTTTTTCCATTGTTAAGATGCATCTGCTCCCCACCCATTTTGAGGAGATGATCAAGTCCGTGCGTGACCTGACTAAATTAAACCTGCTGAAACTTCAGAACAATGCAGAAGCCCTGGTGCTGTCTTTTATTGAACAGGCATCTGATACAGCGGACAAAAGCTTCAGGGACCGGTTCCTGGATATGATCGCCCATGATGATGGACTGACCTTCACCCTGCCCCAGATGTGTTCCTATCTGAACATCAGTAAAACCCATCTGGAACGTTTGGTCCATGATGAGTTTGAGTGCAGCGCTGTTGAGTATTATAATAAGCTGAAGATCATGAAAGCCTGCTTTCTACTCCAAAATTCCGAAAGTTCCATCCGGGATATCAGTGAAAAGCTGGGTTTTTATGATGAAAGCCACTTTACCCGTTTTTTCAAAAAAAGCATGGGCATTACACCGTCTAATTACCGCAATACTTCCAGAACACCTTTGTAGGACTATTGTTAGACAGCATTTACCCCACCCGCGGCGTATCGCTTCAGAGATATCTTCCTTTCTGCCCAGTGCAATCTCTGCGGGGCATTTTTTCATAGGGCATTCCAGGGGGATTTTCAATGATAAAAAAATCCATACGGCACAGGATTCCCCATGCCGTATGGATCTATTTCCCACTCCCCATAAACATCCCAATATCATCAATGATCTCTTTCAGACAATCTTCCAACACCACGTTCTGGTACCATTTTTCAATTCCGCACCGCTCCAGGTTTTCCAGCTTAAAATCTTCCTCATCCGCCAGGAACCTGCGGCACATTTCCTTGTACCGCGGCACCTTCTGCTGTTCTTCCCGCTCCAGGGCCCGCCTCAGTCTCAGCCCGTCTTCCACGTGAATGTAGAGGGGGACCAGTGCCTCCGACCCGTAAAACAGGCGCATTTTTTCGTAGGACTCCAAAGTACCCATGACCAGGTAGAAACCATGTTCCAGATCGATCTGCCCGTCATCCACTGTAAAATAGTTCCATGGCCCACACACCGTATCATAGGTCCTGCACTCGATCAGAGTACCATTTTCCCGGCACTGCTCCAACCGACCGTCATCCACAAAGAAATATTCCACGCCATCTGTTTCCCCGTCCCGGATGGGGCGGGTGGTATACATACGCACGGTCTTAAGCTCCGGCATCCTGGCATGAAGCTGCTTGTATATGGTATCTTTTCCCGATGCGCTTTTTCCCATTACATAAAATATCTTTCCCATTTCATTCTCCGTCTTTATATTCAGTACTTTTACTGTCCCATATCAGTCTGTTGTTTTCACTGCCTTCAAATACGTCAGTTCCTGGTCCTCAGGCCCCTGCACCGGCAGCTTTTTATCCATATATTCCAATATGATATCCAATGCCCGCCTGCTGATCCATTCCCCCGGCGCCACAATGGGGATACCCGGCGGATAGATATAAATAAATTCCCCGGAAATGCATCCGGCACTGTCCTTCAGCTTTACGTCATGCAGTTCCCCGTCCATGGCATCTGCTATGGTCATGGCCGTGTCGCTCCGCATACTGTATACACTGCTGGCCGTAGTGTCCCAGGATACCGGTTTCAACCGGCTGTCAATCTCACACAGGGCGTCCCCCAGCCGGCTGAGCCCTTGGTCATTGTCCATGACCGTGCTGATGGCTGTCACATAATCCGCACCGCACATCTCCATCTCCAGCCTGTACACCCTTCTCAGTATATCATCCAGCATGGCGCCTGTAAAACAGGGAAGGGAATCGCTGCCCGGCCCGGCCCCTGACACGCTGCCTGGTCCTCTCCCTTGGCCGCTCCCCGGTCCGTTATCCCCCCTGTTTATTCCGCTGTTTATTCCGCTCTTTATTCCGCTCTTTTCCCAGCCGGTCGCATCCGCCAGCGAAGTCCCTCTGGTAGATAGTACGATCTTGGAACAGTCCAGGTCAAATATACCGCTGGTTCCCTTCAGGTCCAGACCCGCAAGGCGCAGGCATTTAAGGCCCGAAAGCCTCTGCCTCAGCGTTCCAAGCCTCTGGCTGTATGGTTCCAGGTCCATGTGCTCCATCTGATAGATACTGTTCTCAATACTGGCCATCAGCACATAGGAGGGACTGGTGGTCTGCACCATGTGAATATAGCGGTCGATCTTTTGTGCATTGGCATAGCAGCCTCCCTCCGGCCGGTTGTTCTTAATATGAAGCAGTGCGGTCTGGGTCAGGCTGGGCATGGTTTTGTGCACACTCTGGATCACCACATCCGCTCCCAGATCCAGGGCGGAACACGGGAACATTTCCCCATACCTGAAATGTGCGCCGTGGGCCTCGTCCACAATAAGCGGAAGCCCTGCCCGGTGGACCACCTGGGCAATTCCTCTGATATCCGACACCACGCCGTCATAGGTGGGTGAAACGATGAGAACCGCCTTGGTATCCATGTACCGCCTTAGCATCTGATCCACATCCTGGGGCGTAATCCCTCCCTGTATCCCCAATCCGGGAACCTCCTGTGGATAAACATAGGACGCTTTCAGCTGGTTTAAAAAGATTCCATGATACACGGCCTTATGGCAGTTCCTGCTCACCAGGATCCGGCCGCCTCTTGGAACCGTTCCGCATATGGCCGACAGAATACCGCTGCTGCTGCCGTTTACAAGGTAATACGTCCTGTCCGCACCGTATACACCGGCCGCCCATTCCATGGATCGTTTCAGTATTCCTTCCGGGTGGTGGAGATTATCAAATCCGTCAATCTCCGTTATATCCACTGTAAAGGGATCCGGGAATCCCATGCTTCCGGTCCGTTTATGGCCGGGCATGTGGAATGGGTACATATTGGTTTTCCCATACCTTACCAGGCGGTTGACCAGCAGGTCTTCCCTTTGCATTTCCCTTTGCGTTTTCTTTTTCATTTCCATGCTTTTAACCTGCTTCTGGGTGCCAGACGGATCAGGCTGTCCGACATCTCTTTATGATTCCTGATGACCAGTGTCTTTTCAGGATAACATTCCTGTATCTCCCTGTACCTATTCTTATATTTCCGGCTTCTTCCATTCCTCAGGATCCACATGAGGAATGGAAGATCCATCTTTTCCTCACATCCGTCCGCAATGGAATCCCTCACCCTGCCCCGGTACATTACATAGCGGTGCATGGCCTGCCACAGACAGATCCTTCTGGGAAAATCCATGAACACGATCAGATCCGCCTCCTTCAGTCTCCGCTCCTGGCACAGACCGGAATAATTTCCGTCAATGATCCATCCGTTCTCCTCGTTCTCATCCAAAAAACCGGAGATGGTCCGCCTGGCATCCTCAGGATCGCGCTCCCTCCATTCGTGTTCAAAATTGATCCTGTCCAGATGCAGGACCGGGCACTGGTAGATCCGGCCCAGTTTCTTGGCCAGTGTGGACTTGCCGGAACCGCTGTATCCTATAACTGCAACCTTCATTCCCATACCTCCCTGTGTGACATGATCCGATCAAGCGTTTATTACCATATCATAGTATACATGAAAACCCATTGGATTCAAAGAGTTTTAATCAATAAACAGCGCCGTCCACTGACGTTACCCTTAATAAACAAGGGAACGCAGGCAAACGGCATAATAAATATGGGCGTCACTGCTCACAAGTACGGGGACCCTGTATTTCTTGCACAATGACAGCATGGCCAAAAAT
The DNA here is from genome assembly GCF_000954015.1 of Clostridium sp. FS41. Classification (NCBI taxonomy): domain Bacteria; kingdom Bacillati; phylum Bacillota; class Clostridia; order Eubacteriales; family Clostridiaceae; genus Clostridium; species Clostridium sp. FS41. Next base: position 53,246 of record NZ_JYHN01000039.1, on the reverse strand, counting down.
TCCGATGACGGTATTTCCAGCAAATCAGACCACAAGATCATGGCTCCTGGATATCCTCATCTTAACCCTGATGCACCAGCAGACCGGAAGCGCTGACAGCAGCCGGTATCCGGAAAGCCTTCGGGCCAGGTATGCATCCCTTATAAAGCGTTAACGGTTCTGAAGGTTGAAAAAGGGAAAACCGTTTCTCTCCGGTTTTCCCCCTCGATCATTACTCCTGTACCTGCACCCACAGCTTTCTTGCCTTCAGCGCAGAGAAATTACAGGTTCTAAGCCCCATGGCTCCATTGTCAACATAATCATATATGCGGGCGTACCTGCGCAGGAGTTCATCCCTTTTTTCCAGGTCCTTAAGACCGGCCACCGCAGGCGCGGCATCCGATGACAGCGCGGCAAAGTATCCCAGACCTTCCTCCCCCTGGCACGCACCGTGCTCCACATTGTATCGTGCAATGACATAGTCTGGTTTTATCCATGCAAATCCCAGATAAAATACGCTTATGGCCACCAGGCAGAAACGGAACAGCGGGAATGCGCGGTTGAATATCAGCAGCACCACACCTGCCATCAGAACCACCAGCATGGCCAGAAACCACAGTACCAGCACCCGCAGAAACGTGAGATGGTACTGCTGTACATAAAGCATCATCCTGTATACCGCCGATGCGATCATCACGTAGGTACAAAGGCTGATCACCAGAAGTATGGCTTTTAGCAGGACATGTTCCCTGCAATATTTAATGCACATCAAAACCATGACCAGGTTTAGGACCGCCACAAACAAAAGCTGGAAAAATCCCTGTCTTGCATAGTCCGAATAGGTCATCCCCCAGGGCAGGCTCCCCCGCCCCATGAACAGATATACGATCTGAATGCCGCAGAATACCAGATAAACGGCTGCGATCATGGACATGAAGCTGATGGCAGCCACAGGGGAACAGCACTGCCTGTCAGCCGTATCATCGCTTATTTCCCCGGCCCATGCGCTGCATACCAGGCAGTACAGGGTAAGTGTCCATGCAACGGCCTGAAGCGTCACAAGAAACAGGGTGAACGGGTTTAAAAATTCCTCTATGACCGTATCCAGCATATTCTGGAATACCATATCCGCACTGGCAAGCAGAAGGCTGAGGATGATCATGGCAGGGACCGCCGCACACACGCCCGCCAGGAGCCTTAACACAGTCCTGTATTTCCTGCTTTTAATGGATCTGATAAAATGGATCAGATGGGTAAAGGGACAATATATCATACTCAGCGCCTGGGCCAGATAGATAAGGATGGACGTAACATATTTTCCCACATTCCATTTCCCGTCCTCATGGAACTGGTGGAGGATAAAGATACAGAACAGCAGCACCATGGCAAGACGGTTCATATGATACCCCACCACTACATTGGTGGTAAAACAGGTGGACAGCCCGATCAAGAAGGTTACTGCCCCCAGGAACAGGGATCCTTTTTTGATCTTCACCTTTATCCTTTTTAGCACAAGGAATATGACACCGTAGGAAACCGCGGCAAACACAGGAACGGCAATCCCCAGCGGGTTGTGATACAAGCAAAAGCTGGCCATGATTCCATAAGCAATACTGAGAATGCCCAAAAATCCAAAATCATTTCCCAGTTCCCTAAGCCTCACTTCCCGCCTGGACAGCGCACGCCGGTCCGCCATAGATACCTGCCCGCCTGCATATCCGCCCTCCCGCCCCTCTGCCGCATCTGCCTGCCCCTGCACCGGGGGCGTCTTTTGTATCAGAATCTCATCATACATCAGGGTCATCTCCTTTCTCAGGTTCATATATGAGTATATCCCCGGGCTGGCAGTCCAGCGCCCTGCAGATTGCCTCCAGGGTAGAAAAGCGGACCGCCTTTGCCTTGTTATTCTTAAGGATGGACAGGTTTGCCATGGTGATATCCACCTCTGCAGCCAATTCCTTAAGACCTTTTTTTCGTTTGGCCATCATAACGTCCAGATTAATCACAATTCCCATGATATCCCTACCTTCCTATATAGTCAGATCATTTTCCTCTTTTAACCGAACCGCCTGCTCAAATACCTGGCACAGCACAAAACAGAACAGTCCTGCAATGGAAAATACAATGATCACAACAGCCGTGGCCGGGGTGGTTGCCAAAGGAAGCCTGACCAGGGACAGGGCCGCCAGGAAAAAGCTTAACTTTCCTATACGCTTCAGGGAATCGGCATTTTCCATCACAAAAGCGCGGTCCGCCAGCACTGTGTCAAACATCTTCCTCAGCTCCAGCACGATCAGAAGACAGAGGATTCCGGAGCCAATATACAGGATACACTGGGGTATATAGTGGATCCGGAAGGACTCCATATACTTCCCCACATAACGAAAAATCACGGGAATCCCCAGGGTAACCCCAAAACCGCCATAAAACATTACGTCCAACAACCATTTGGTAAACCGAACAAGACGAGTATTCATACCACATCCACCTTCCTAATATCATTATCTACAGTATTCACTATAGCACCTAAATTATTAATTATCAATATTATTTTATCGTTTATCAATAAATTAATATTGATTGTAGATAAATATTAAGAATCTTGTAAAAAACCGCTGTATGTTGTTCCAACAACATACATACGCGGCCTTCCATGGTATACTTATGTCAGAAAAACAAACGATTATCTTACCCTCAGTGGTTAAGGGTACCATCATTAAATTAAAAACAGGAGGATCTATTATGATAAGAAGAATTATTAAGATAAATGAAGAACTCTGCAACGGATGCGGCGCATGTGCGGCCGCATGTCATGAAGGCGCCATCGGTATGGTTGACGGCAAGGCCAGACTTTTAAAGGATGATTACTGCGATGGCCTGGGAGATTGCCTGCCCACCTGCCCCACCGGCGCCATTACATTTGAGGAAAGGGAAGCCGCTGCCTATGATGAGGCTGCTGTAAAGGCGCGCATGGCACAAAAAAAGCAATCCGCTGTAAACAGGGACCGCAGTGACGCTCCTCTTCCTTGCGGATGCCCGGGCACCCAGTCAAAGTCCATTTCCAGACCTGCCGGGAAACCGGCGCAGGAGGCATCCCCCTCACAGGCCCACGATCCTGACTCCATGGAAAGCAGGCTGTCCCAGTGGCCGGTGCAGATCAAGCTGGTCCCGGTCCAGGCCCCCTATTTTAAGGATGCCCGCCTTTTAGTTGCTGCCGACTGTACTGCCTTTGCCTATGGTAATTTTCACAATGACTTCATAGCCGGCCGCATCACCCTGATCGGATGTCCCAAGCTGGATATGGTAGACTACGCGGAAAAGCTGACCCAGATCATCCGTCTCAACGATATAAAGGATGTAACCATTGTCCGCATGGAAGTGCCTTGCTGCGGCGGGCTGGAGAACGCGGTCAGGAACGCCCTTCAGGCCAGCGGCAAGTTCATTCCATGGCAGGTGGTCACGGTCAGGACGGACGGTACTTTAAAGGAGTTGTAAAGAACAGTTTTATGTATAATGCCGGTCATAAAACCGGCATATTTTTTTGTGGTATGGGCTGTGTGCCCTGTGCTCCGGACATATAAAAACATTTCCCGGGAATTGAAATAATAATTGACATGTCAACTATACTGCTTTATACTTATATTAGAATTGTGATAACTATACTTGTCAATATGTCATTCGTAATTGTAGCGCCTTTGAAGACTTTGGCAGCTTATCAAACCTAAAATCCAAAAGCTTAAAGGAGCGTTTATTATGTGGACAAAAAAGGATCGAGTTTTAGCAGTATTAAATGGTGAGCTGGCAGACCGCCCGCCTGTTTCGGCATGGCGTCATTTTGTTGATAAAGAGCACAGCGGGTCTGCACTTTTTGTTGAAGCCATGCTGGACTGGCATCATACGTATGACTGGGATTATGTCAAGCTGCAGCCAAGGGCGTCTTACTATGAGGAAGCCTGGGGCGGCGTATTTGATTTTGATAACTATGAAGGGGTTCTTCCCAAATGTGTAAAAGGACCCATCGGCTGCGCAGAGGATCTGGAAAAGATTACTGTACTGCCCGGAGATCACGGCCCCTTTGCAGAGCAGATCGAGACAGTGAAAGCAATACAGGAGGGTGTGACTGACGGCGCTCCTATTTTCCAGACCATGATGTGCCCCACCAGTATCCTGCAGAAACTGTGTGCGGTAAACCCGATCGGACGTTACCGTGCTGCCAGCCGTGATGATCTTATGGTTACACTGATGCACGAGCAGCCGGATCTGGTACACCGTACCTTAAAGAATATCACCGATACCATGGCGGCTTACTCTCAGAAGATGATCGACAACGGGCTGTTCGGCGTATTTTACGGCGCAACCGGCCTTTCCCGTTCCACCTACCTGACAAAGGAGGAGTGGGAAGAATTTGTAAAACCCTACGACCTGATGTTGATGGAGGTACTGAAACCCTGCAAGATCATGGTGCATGCCTGCGGACTGGAAGTCAATCCGGAGTATTTTGCCCATTATCCCATTGATATCCTGCATTGGCCGGAGAGCGCAACAGGCAATCCTTCCCTGGACAGCGCGCCTTTATGGCTGGATAAATCCATAACGCCTATGGGCGGCTGTGACGAGAGGCTGTTCGGACAGCATAAGGCGGAGGAGATTGGCGCCGCAACCAGACACACCTTAAAACGCATGAAGGAAATACCGTTTATTTTAGCTCCGGACTGCTCTCTGGCCCTGAATACCTATGATGATGAGCTGAGGGCATTTATTGCAGCCGCACACGAATAAGACTGATCTGGCATATCTTCCGGCTATCCTGCTTTTACGTACTGTGCCTTGACGTCTTCGGTGCCTGAATAACAGGACAGTGATGAGAGAGGGGATAGTTGATGATAACCGAAGATAATATTTCTTACATACCAAAATATGTTCAGATACAAAATTATATCCTGCAAAAGATTAAAGACGGCATCTTTCTGCCCGGTGACAGGATTCCATCGGAAGCGGAGTTCTCCAAGCAGTTTGATGTCAGCCGGATCACGGTCAACACTGCCATCAAGGAGCTTGCAAGCGCAGGGGTGGTGGAGCGGATCCAGGGAAAGGGAACCTTTATCCTTTCGCCTGATAAGAACGGCGACAAACAGCCCTTTGCATTTGCCAGCGAAATCAAGATCGAACCCTTTGAGCAGTCGGCCCACCGGCCTCATAAGCTGCTTGAGCACGGCATTATACAGGCCGGTCCGGTGCTGTGTGCCAAACTCAACCTGGATCAGGGAGCTTATGTGTATAAGATCGTGCGCTGCGTGTGTCAGGACGGCCTGCCCATCGAGCTGGATTATAACTATATTCCTCTTTCCGTATGCAGCAACCACACCTTTGACAGCGAGGCGCTTGAACGGATATTCCTGCACGAATATGTGCGCAAATATTTCAACAAAAAGCCTACCCGTTTAAAGATCTTTATCAACACACAGATCACCAGGGATATGGACATCTCCCCTCTTAAATTGGAAAAAAATGCGGAACTGTTTACATGGGATAATTTTGTATACAAAGATACCGAGGTCCTGGCTATCACCACTACCGTTTGTGCATCACAGTTAAATAAGCCATTTATTACATTAGAATTTTAAAGCTTAAGGCAGGGCCGTAATGGCGCCTGCCTTTTTTGTATCCAGCCCTGTTTTCCTTCTATTTTCACTCCTGTTTGATACACTCCCCCTCCTGTATTTCCTGACAATTCATCAAACTGCCCAAATTAAAGCCTGCCAATTGTGCAACATTACAAAAATAAAACTTTTTGTTTACTTTCATTAGGATAATGTGTATAATGAATCCAGGTTGATAAGTTGCTAATACATATATTTGTTATGTCTACTTTACATATCCAGAAAAAGATAACAAATCGTTCATAAAAGGAGGTTAACGGCTGAGTTTTTAATAACAGCGGTGAGACCGGATCCAGAAGATTCCGGATCGCGTCAGGTATCTGCTTCAGATGCATTTTAAAGGGGGATTTTATTATGTTCAGTCAAGCAATACTTCTCAAATCGATCGGCGGCAAAATTTTAGGTGTCCTGGATAATACGAAAAAAGGATTTTTCCTTGGCATCAGTATCATAGCCAGCGGACTTTCCGTGTTCTTAAATGAGGGAATACTTTAACTGCGTTTTTCCACTCTGTATCTCTTTAGCCTTGTAGCAACAATTCTTTATGTAGTATACTATTTATAAGAACATAGGAAATACATATAACAATGTCATATTGCCGGAGTTTGGAATAAGCAATTATAGCTGTATAAACGAAAGGAGAATAAGTATTATGGGAGAAATCAAAAACGTAGCAACATTAACCGATGATGTTCAGGCAAACATCAACAGGTCGGCCATCGAATTCAGGGCATCCTGGATGGCTTTGATCTATGACGAGCTGAAGAAGGATGGAATTGATCCTGAGCCTGCGATCAGAAGGGCGATCTGGAAATGCGGAAAGATCCACGGTGAGAATTACAAAGCAGCCTGCGCAAATCCTGATGACTGCAGGGATTTTGCAAACGTATTTTTAAATGAGCTGGGAAGAAAGACCTTTGAAAAGGAAATCATCGAAATGAAGGAATCAGAGGTTCTTGTAGATTTCCATTACTGCCCGCTGTTAACTGCCTGGAAAAAGTTAGGCTTTGATGACGAGACATGTGCATTATTCTGTGACATTGCCATGGACGGGGACCGCGGTATTGCGGAAGGCATGGGATTACAGCTGGATCTGACCGAGACCCTGGCTGAGGGATGTCCGATCTGCAAGCTTCGCTTCTATAAATAATCGTACATCTGTTAAAACAAGTTGTAACTGTTCAGGACATCCAATGTGAAAATGGGTGCAAAAAGGATATCGCCTCTTATACACGAGGGATATCCTTTTTTTCTATAAAGATGCGGGAATATTTACTCAGATAAAGCCTCAAAGATCAATTTCCCTACCACGGATCCTCCGTCCAGGATACCGATGGATTTCTCCCCGTAGTAAGCAGCCCTTCCGTGCACGGATTTCATTTCCCTGGTTGCCTCCGATCCCTCTGCCGCTGCCTTTGCCGCTGCCCGGAAGGATTCTTCAAAGCTGCAGTCCCTGTGCTCCAAAAGGCTCTGGGCCGCTGGATAAATGGAATCCAAAATAGTCTTTTCCCCCGGCTTAGAACCGGCCTTGGCCATAATCTTTTCCACTCCGGCCATCACCGCCTCGGCAAACCCGGCCGGGTCTGTCTCGGTCTTGCCTTTTAAGGACTTTGCCATTCCCATAAAGGCAAAGGAGATAATGGTCCCCAGACTGGAGGGCGCCGCCTCATTAAACACACCGCCTGTCTGCATCAGGAGCTTGCCCAGGTCTGTCTCCTGGGTTTCCTCCACAAACCGGGCTGCCGCCGCAAACCCCTCGCTCATGGAAACTCCCAGGTCCCCATCTCCGTTCTGCTGGTCCAGCTTGATCAGGTAATCTTTGTTCTCAGTCATAATGCCGCTTATTTTTTTTATGCCTTTTTTTACAGATGATGCATCCATGATTCCAGTCTCCTTATTAGCGATTATTTGTTCAGGTTTGTGTAAAACGGTGTCTTTGCAGGTGCTGTCAAAAGCTCCTTTAACTGTTCATCCAGTTTAAAGATGGTCACGGAAAGACCTGCCATCTCCATAGAAGTGGCATATTCACCTATATGGGGCATGATGATCTTCACTCCTTTTTCCGTTAACAGTTCATGGACACAGCGGTACACGATCAGCTGCTCCTCCATGGGGGTTGCTCCCAGGCCGTTCACCAGCACGGATACCTCATCCCCCTGTGTCAGAGGCATATCCTGGGTGATCCTGTCCACCAGGGTTTTGGCCACCTCATCCGCGGTCATCATCTTTCTCACTTCAATGCCTTTTTCCCCGTGGATCCCCATTCCGATCTCAATCTCATCATCCCCGATCTTAAAGGTGGGCTCGCCTACCTGTGGCACAATACAGGGTGACAGGGCCACTCCCATGGTCCGGATATTGTCCAGGGCCTTTTCAGCCACGGCAGCCACCTCATCCAGGGACATCATCCGCTCCGCAGCAGCGCCCGCAACCTTGAACCCATAGACCATTCCGGCCACACCGCGGCGTTTTTCCTTTGTCTCCTTCGGGCTGCTGGCAACATCATCCTTTACACGCACGGTCCTGGTCTCAACATCATCCATTTCCACCATCTCACATGCCATGTCAAAATTCATGTTGTCCCCGCCGTAGTTTCCGTACAGGCAGAGTACGCCGCTGCCGTGATCACACGCTTTGATCATATCCGCCATCTTTTTTGCAGAAGGGGAGGCAAACACATTGCCCATCGCGCAGCCATCCAGCATTCCCTGGCCCACATACCCCAGAAATACGGGAAGATGGCCGCTGCCGCCTGCTGTGACGATCCCCACCTTGCCCTGTTCAACCGGGTAATTGGTGAGAAGGATCCTCTCATCACCGTCCAGCAGCCTTACCTTATCCCCATATGCATAGATAATGCCTTCCATGGTCTCTTTTACAAAATCTTCCGGTCTGTTGATTAATTTCTTCATGCTGATTCTCCTTGTTTTTTAAGATATGAGTATTCCGGATTCAATACAATGCTGCGTCCTCCTGAAACCTCCAGGCTGGTTCCCGTTATGTAGGACGCCTGTTCGCTGCACAGGAACACCACAGGCCCTGCGATCTCCTCAGGTTTGGCCACCCTCCTGAGAAGGGTGTCATTGGCATTTCGCTGCAAGTATTCCTCACTGATGTTTGCGGCCACCGCAGGCGTGGCTGTAAAACCGGGCAGTACGGAGTTTACCCTGACCCCATAAGCGGCATATTCGCCGGCAAAGGATACGGCCAGCTTGGCCACCGCTGATTTCAGGGGTCCGTACAGGGTGCTGGCGCCCACGGTGGCGCATCTGGCCGCCAGGGAACTGATATTCACAATACTTCCCCCGCTGTCCTTCATATAGCGGAATGCAGCCTGGGTCCCGTATATAGTACTGAAAAAACAGACCTTAGTTATCTGCTCAATCTCCTTTTCCCCATACTCTTCCCCCTTTTTTGGAAAACTGGCTCCCACATTGTTGACCCAGAAGTCCAGGGACCCAAACCGTTTAAAGGCCTGTTCTGCAGCTCTGTATACATCTTCCTCCACAGTCATATCGGCCGCCGCCGCACCCACAGGTCCGTATGGGCTGAGACGTTTGGCCGCGTCCTCCACCTCATCCGCTTTCCTGGCGCAGATCCATACATTGGCCCCTTCCTCCAGAAAGGTCTTAGCCACCGCATAGCCGATGCCCTTACTGCCCCCGGTGACCACGGCAGTCCTTCCCCTTAAACCTAAATCCATATATAACCCCCGCTTTCATCTTTCCCTTTGTCGCTAGGCGCCCAGGTATGCCGCCTTCACCTTTGGATCCACAAGGAGTTCCTTGCCCTTGCCCTCCATGATGATCTTGCCCGTCTCCAGAACATATCCCCTGTCCGCAATGGAAAGGGCCATGGAAGCATTCTGCTCAATGAGAAGAATGGTTTTTCCCATATCCCTGATCTTCATGATCAGTTCAAATATATCCTCCACAATGATCGGCGCAAGACCCAGGGACGGCTCATCCAGCATCACGATATCCGGATCCATCATAAGCCCCCTGGATATGGCCAGCATCTGCTGCTCTCCGCCTGAAAGGCTTCCTCCCGCCTGGCCGATCCTCTCCTTGAGACGAGGGAACAGGGCATACTGCTCCTCCACCAGTTCCCCTATCCTTGCCTTGGAAAGCTTGGGATTTCCAAGGGAACCCGCTATAAGGTTTTCGTACACGGTCAGGGCCGGGAAGATCTTCCTTCCCTCAGGCACATGGCACATGCCCATTTTAACCACCTTGTCTGGAGCCATCCTTGTAATGTCCTGGCCCTTAAAGGAAATACTTCCTCCTGCCTTTGGAACCAGTCCGGAGATCGCGCCCAGGGTGGTTGTCTTGCCCGCGCCGTTGGAACCGATCAGGGTAATGATCTCCCCTTTCTCCACATGGAAGCTGATGTTTGTCAGCGCTGTGATATATCCGTAATTCACCGAAAGATTCTCAACCTTAAGCATGAACCTTCACCGCCTCTCCTGCTATGATACCCTTTCCAAAATACGCTTCCTGTACCTGGTGGTTGGCCTTTACCTCGTCCGGCGTACCCTCACAGATCTTCTGACCAAAATTCAGCACCAGAATGCGGTTGCAGGAGTTCATAACAAATTTCATATCATGCTCGATCACGGCAATGGTATAACCGCCCTCGTTGAGCATTTTAATAAATTCCATCAGTTCCTGGGTCTCCAGGGGGTTCATACCCGCTGCCGGCTCATCCAGCAAAAGGATATACGGCTCCAGGGCCAGTGCCCTTGCGATCTCCACCTTCCTCTGCATGCCGTATGCCAGATTCCCTGCCATGGTATCCCTGTACTCAAACAGGCCGATGGCTTTTAATATCTCCTCGCTTTTGCTGACCGCATATTCCTCATCCTGTTTATACGTCCTGGTGTGGATAATGGCATCCAGCATATTGCTCTTTGTCCTGATGTGGCACCCGATCTTAACATTGTCAAGAACGCTCATGAACTTAAACAGCTGCAGGTTCTGGAACGTTCTGGCCATGCGCTTCCTGGCCACCTTTTCAGATGAAAACCCGGTCACATCCTCCCCCATCAGATATACCTTTCCTTTGGTGGGCGTATACATACCGGTGCACATGTTAAAGAATGTGGTCTTTCCCGCGCCGTTAGGCCCGATGATACCGAAAATGTCCCCTGCCATGACCTTCATATCCACGTTCTCAACCGCCTTCAGGCCGCCGAAATACTTGCACAGGCCCCTGGACTCAAGAATCGGTACATTTTTATCAATGGAATTAAAATCAATCATGCCTTTTTCACCTCCGGAGCCTTTTTGCCTTTTTTACCATTGTCCTTTTTCTGAATCTCACCTCCTGCAAGGATGGAATCAGATGCGCCCATCAGCCCCTGAGGGCGTACCCACATCATCAGGATAATGATAAATGCATAGATCACATATCTCCAGTTTTCCAGGAAGCGCAGGGCTTCTGTGAGTATGGTGACAATGGCCGATCCCAGAATGGGTCCCAAAAGGGTTCCCTGTCCGCCGATCACCACCATGGCCAGCACGTTAAATCCTGTATCCGTGGTAAACTGTGAGGACTCAATATAGTTTACAAAAGGAGCATAGGCCGCTCCGATGATCCCGGCCCAGAACGCGCCGTACATAAAGTTCATGCACTTGCACACGCTTGTCTCAACTCCCAGTGATTTAGCAGCCACCTGGTCCTCGCGGATCGCCATCCAGGCGCGGCCCACCCTGGATTTTAATACCCTTCCTGTGACAAACAGGAATACCACCCCAATGATAAGGAAAATAAAATAGTAGTATTTGGGCTTGAACATTTCCAGTCCAAAGAAATTGGGATAGGGGATCTGTTTGATCCCAAGGGCACCGCCGGTCACAGGCGTCCAGGTCTGGGCAATGATCCTGATGATCTCAGAAGCGCCCAAGGTTACGATGGACAGGTAGATTCCGGACAGCTTCAGGGTGGGAAGGCTTACGATCAGTCCCACAAGGGCTGCGAGTATTCCTGCAATGGGAAGCACGATCCAGAAATCAATTCCCAGATTCTTGGAAAGGGACGCGCAGGTATAAGCGCCAATGGCAAAAAATCCCGCCTGGCCCAGACAGGTCTGGCCGCTGTAGCCATTGATCACGTTCAGGGATCCGGCCAGGGTGGCGTACATCATAATGGTACAGATATACCGTAAGATCAATGCCTGTTTTACCACAAAGGGAAGAATGATGGATATGACAAGAAGGGCCAGCAATACAGGCAGCTTATGTTTTTCATAAAAATCCCTTGCCTTGTTCATCATACTCTCACCCCTTTCTTACTGACAAATCCCTGAGGTCTGATCAGCAGCACCAGGATCAGGAACCCAAAGGCGAACACATCCCTGAAGGTAGCGGCCGACACAGCGATCCCCAGGTTCTCGATCACGCCGATGCACAGACCGCCCAGGGCGGAGAACCGGATATCCACCAGGCCCCCCAGCACGCTGGCTGCAAACGCCTTCATGCTGTAGATACCGCCCATGGTGGCGGATACGGAATAATAATAGATACAGAGCAGGATACCTGCAATCCCGCCGAAACCGGAACCAATACAGTTGCCGATCATGGCCATGCGCTTTACATTGATGCCCACCAGGTATGCGGCATCCTTGTTCTGGCTTACAGCCCTTAAGGCAATTCCCCACTTGGTCCTGTTAAAAAACAGGGTCAGGGCAGACGCCAGGACCACCACAAGGACAATGACCACGATCTGAAGCAGTTTTATATCCAGCCGGACGCTGCCTAACATAAAGGTGAATGTTTTATTTTCAACAATATCAAGAACAGGTTTTGTCTCAGGCCCAAAGACGATCTGAGCCAGGTTTTTGATCAGCATACTGATACCAATGGTACACAGCAGTGAAATGTGCCTGGGCGCATTAAAGAATTTTTCATAGCAGAGCTTGTAGACAACAATTCCTATTAAAAATGATCCGGTAAATGCCGCCAGGATCGCCAGCGGAAGATTGTTGCCAAACAGTAAAAAAATATAATAGGAGGAGAAGGCTCCAATCATCATGATCTCGCCATATGTAAATGTAACCATCCCTACCACACCGACTATAACAGAATAGCCGATTGCCATCAGTGCGTATATTGCGCCCTGGCACAAGCCGTTAACCAGCTGATTTAATATATATTCCATATCCATACCTCCTCGTCACACGCAGAAGCCCGCTTTTTAGAAAAGGGCGGCAGACAGGAGCATCTATATGGTATCTTGTTCCTGTGCGCCGCCCCAGAGCGTGTCTGCAATTGCCCTTAGCCGTTCTTAAAGGCCTTCTGCGCCGTATTCAAATCCTTCCAGCACCACCCACTTGGCATCCTTAACGCCGCAGATCATGTACTGGCGCTCAATATCGCCGTCCGGTGTAAAGTTCAGTGCCCCTGTCACGCCTTCGTTCTCGCTCTCAGCCAGCGCCTGCTGGATCGCGTCACGGGTAATCTCCCCATCCCCGATCCTCTCCACTGCATTGGCGATCAGATATACACAGTCATATGCACATGCAGGGTGGATGGTTGGCTTAAATCCGGCTTCCTCCTCAAAGGATTTGGCCCAGTTGGACAGGGTCTCATTGTTCTCATCAAAGAAGAAAGGAGAAGTCACGATCAGGTTATCCGGAGTGGTCAGCTGGTTAATCAGCTGCTCAGAGGTGCCAGGCCCTAAGGAAACATGCTGGATATCCCAGCCCGCGGCATCCGCCTGGTTAAAGATGGCTGCAACGGCGTCTCCCTGGTCCATCACTACCAGACAGTCCGGATCAATGGATCTCATCTTTGTAATAAGGGAGCTGAAGTCCTTTTCGCCGGTGGCGTACTTTTCTGCGGTCACATCCAGTCCTTCCTTTTCCGCCTGCTCCATGAAGTTATCATAGCAGGAAAGGCCCCAGTCACTGTCCACACGGATCACTGCGATCTTCTGCGCGCCCAGATACTTTTTAAGTATGTATTTTGCAAGGTAAGGAGCTTCCACATCCTGGCGCCCCATGATACTGAAGCAGTATTTGCTCATATTTGCATAGTCGGGAGCGGATGCGGTGGGGCTCAGCTGGACGATTCCGTACCGGTCCACGATCTCCGCATTGGCCTTACAGGCACCTGAGGTGAAATCCCCCAAAATAGCCATAACGCTTTCATCCTCTGCAAAGTTGGTTGCCATATTGGAAGATACCACAGCATCTCCCTGGGTGTCCTTGATTTCAATCTCAAACTTATGGCCGTTTACCCCGCCCTTTGCATTGATCTCGTCTATGGCTTTCTGAAATCCGATCTGGAATCCCTTTCCGTACTCGGCATAGTTGCCTGTAAGGGGTGCCAGGCCGCCCAGCTTAATGGTTGATTTCTCTCCAGCCTCTGTCTTGGCTCCTGTTGTGCTTGAACACCCTGCCAGCAGACCTGCTGCCAGTGCTGCAGAAAGGGCCAGCGCTGCCATTGATTTAAACCTCTTCATAAAAAACTCCTCCTTTTTCCTTTTGATTTATTTGTGGAAGCAAAGCTTACATGTAGGACATCCCTTTGCCAGTGTGTCTGTTAATTCCAGATCCAGTCCCATTGCCTCTGCAATGCCCCGGTCCCCATCCATGGCAATATCGCAAAGAACAGCGCATGTCTCATCATCAAATCCCAGCTTTTTCCAAGCATTTAACAGCGCGCAGTAATGGAAATCCACAGGAACCTCAGTTTCAGTCACTTGATGCACCTCCTGCTCAAAGGTTTTTCTTCCCAAATCGTTTAAGAACACCTTTGCAAAATCCCTGCAGTCCTCCGGATCAGAACAGGCCGCCTTAAAATTCTCACCGTGGATGTTTCCGCATTTGCGGATCGCTTTTCTGAATATAGGCTCAGGATCGATCCCCGCTTTTCTGAACTCATCATAGATAAGGCCCATCCACGTTGCCCTGTGCTCAATGGCCGCCCTGTTGATATTTGCCTGCTCGTCCTTTGTCAGTGTTGCTACATTCTTGATCTCTCCCATGATTTCTTTTATCTCCTTTCATTTATACAGTTTTTTTCATATGTCATACTGTATCTCACAAAACTAATCATATCAGTTTTCATCTAAATGTCAAGCATTTTTAGTTAATATTTACATGGAACCTCATATAATAAAGTCAAAACTATCAATATTACCTACTTATATCATGTTTTTCTCTATATTTCAGCAAAAACTGATATGACTATTTACTTTTCAGTCCAGGGGGGTTATAATATATTTCTTGCCTTTTTATATATTTTATCAAAGTCTTGATTTTCATCCGGATATAACCTATACTGAGTTCATACACATAATTCATGACCTAAGATCAAGAAAGGATGCATCTGATATGATTAGTTCAGAGCTGAACCTGAAAGAGCAGATACATGATAATTTATTTTCAGATATAGTAAATGGAGTATACCAGCCCGGAGCCATTCTCCACGAGAAATCCCTGATGGAGAAGTACGGCGTCAGCCGCGCCCCCATCCGGGAAGCCCTGATCCAGCTGTGCAGTGAGGATGTGCTGCGCAACTATCCTAAGCGCGGTTATGAAGTGACTGAGATAAGTGAGGGAGATATACAGAATATCATACGGTACCGTATTTCTCTGGAATGCGGCTTTATGCAGCAGTATGGCGGATACATTGATGACGGACTCATTGAAAAGCTGGAACATCACAATCTGTACCACCAGCAGCGCCAGGGAGAAGGGCTTACAGCACTGGAACACTGGCTGGACAACATTGGATTCCACCTGCTGTTATTTTCCAACTACCAGAACGACTATGCATACAAAAAGCTTCAGGAATCCATGACCACCCAGACCCGCTTCTATGCCCAAAAGCGTTCCCGCCAGTGGCATTCCCCCATTTTTTATGATGCGGACGGGCTTCATGTGGCGATTGTGGATTACCTGAAGCAGAAAAACTACAGTATGGCCTCCAATATTTTGAAGGCTGATATTGAGGACCGGACTACCATGTAAAAACGGACGTGGGGTTCAGGCAAAAAAACAGAAAGAGGAGATCAAAATTCCTCTTTCTGTTTTTATATCAGGTATTTACTGGACATTGGTATAAATATCCGTAAAGTGCTCGATCCAGTTTGCCTTATTGTCAATGGCAATGGACTCATCATCCTTGATCACATTGACCTCACTGTAAGGTTTCAGTATGGGGGAATCGGGAAGGTCATTGCGGATCCCCCGGTTATTCAAATCCACCACCATCATTGTCTGGGCTTCTTTTCCGGTGATAAAGTCAACAAACTTCTGCGCATTTTCCATATGGGGCGCATCCTTTACAATACAGATATTGGTGCCTCTGAAGATAACGCCTTCCTCCATGTAGACCAGCTTTACGGGAGCTCCTGCCACCACGTAATCAGCGCCGCCTGTTTCGTATGTAAGACCTACCGTGTACTCCCCGTCTGCCACGCCTTTATATACGGCTGAGGAACTGCTTAACAGCTTGCCGTCCAGGTTTTCGCAGAACTTTTCCACAAAGTTCCATGCCTCATCCGTGTCCCCGCCTCCCATTGCGTAAAGCATGTTCACCAGGTGCTCCCATCCGGATGCTGTCTGGGCCGGGTTGGCTGCTGCTATCTTTCCTTTCAGTTCAGGATTTAACAGATCTTCATAACCATTGATCTCCAGATCCCCGATCAGATTGGTGTTTACCATCAGCACGCTGGGCATCAACGTGGCCCTGGTTATGGATTTTTCCACGTTCTTGTGCTCCTCGGAGATGACAAATTCCTCGTTGGGGCTTACATAGTCCTCAAACAGATATGCCTGGGGCGCCACTGTGGATACCGTGCCTGCAAACAGGATATCTCCCAATGGGTTGCTGGTTTCTGATTCAATACGCTTAAGAAGTTCACCTGTACCTGCTGCGATCAGGTCCACCTTCACACCTGTCTCTTTTTCAAACTCCTCCACCAGGGGATCCAGAAACTCCAGGGAATAGGCACTGTACACAACAACCGTATTGTCTCCCGATTCCTTTTTCTCTCCTGATTCCTTTTTCTCCTCTGTCTCCTTCTTTTCCTCCCCCGACTGGGCCTTTGCCTCTGTCTTTGCCGGTTCCGCCTTACCCGCGTCCGCTGTTTTAGACCCACATGCGCTTAAGCCTGCTATAAGGCTCATTACCAGAAATACTGACAACATTTTCTTCATTCCGACTTCCTCCTTTATCCGGATCACTGTTTTTCATACCATTATTATATCAGGGCTGTCCCTTCCGGCTCAATCCGACAAACCGGTCATAGTATCTAAAATCATGAACTACCATGTCCATCCCTGGGATGAAACGATACCGTCCGCCCCCAGGCCCTCTGCAAGAATCCTCACATCCTCTGCCTGCTGACCGGTTATAAGGGGAGTCTCTATGAGAAGATACATCTTAGCCCCCTTGCCGTGGGCCATATCCGCGCATCCCTTCAGTTCCCGGATCATGGTGTGGATATCCCCTGACTTAAATGCTCCCGCATTAAAGGTCACGCATATATCAGTCGCTCCCCGGTCTGCTGCGTCCTCTGTTTCCGCTATCTTCACTTCCGGGCAGTCCATTCCCAGCGGATAGCTGACCACGGTCCCCAGACTGACCCCTGACTGTTCCAGAACCCGCCTGGCATTCTCGATCATGTTGGGAAATACCCATACGGAACTTTTTTTCTGTCTGACCGCTTCCCTGCACAGCCCTGCCAGGGCATCTTCACTCAGGCCGCACGTTAATAATCCCATGGACGTCCCTGAATCAAAGAAGTTTTTGTCCGTTATATTCATCTTCCCTTACCCCCTTTATTCCGGCAGCTGTTCAAGGATCCTAAACGGTGTGCTGGTGGCAATACGGTCCGCGCCCGCCTCCACCATGGCCATTGCGTCCTCCGCAGTCCTCACGCCTCCGGATGCCATCACCTGTATCATCCCTGCATAGTGCTGTTTTATGAATCTGATCTGACCAGGGGTTGTCACTGCCCCAAACCCCGGATTTGTCTTTAAGAACGGGATACCCAGCTCAACCGCCATTTGGGCCGCCCGTTTCTGGTCATCCGCTGAAAGACGGCTGGCAAAATAGATCATTTTCATAAGCACGTTATGTTCCTGGGTCAGGTGCACAAACCCTTTCATATCCTCCTTGGCTTCCTCATATCTGCCGGATAAAAACAGGCTCAGGTCCATGGATATATCCAGCTCATCGGCGCCATCCGCAATGGCCGTCCTGGCCTGGAGCATTTTTGTCTCATGAGTCATACCCGCAAGAGGATATGACAGCACCGTACACACCTTTTTTCCCAGCGGATGGAGTATCTCTGCCGCGGTTTTAACATAATATGGTTCAGCCAGGGTAACGGCAAACCCGTAACCACTGGTCTGTTTTACAAATCCCCTGAATTCTTCCAGCATGGGCGCCGGTTTATTTCCAATGGAAGCGTCAATCATCGGCTCCAGCCTGCTTTTTGTCAGTTTCATTTTTCCCCTTCCCTTCTTCCGCCTTTTCCCTGTCCTTTTTATTGCTGATATGGTATATGGCCTGGTTTGTACTCTTTACAAACTCCGTTGGGGACATCCCTGTATACTTTTTAAAAACAGAACAAAAATATTTGTAATCGCTGAATCCCACCCGGTTTGCAATCTCATATACCTTCCATGTTCCATCCTTTAAAAGCTGAACTGATTTTTGGATCCGGTATCTGTTAAGGATGTCCAGAAATGTCTGGTCTGTGAACTCCTTCAGCTTACGGCTGAGATAGCTGATGCTGATCCCCAGTTCCTCGGCCACCGACTCCACGGTCAGTTTTTTGTCATACTGTTCACAGATCATATTCATTGCCTTCACCACATAGACATTTTCAAAACTGTCCTTGTACCGGTAAATACTCCAGTCCTCCAGCTCCTGCATGGTCTTGTTCTTAGTAAGCTCCATGATCTCCATGTAAGTCTGGCTGTACTCAATCTCCCTGTGGATGTCCGCCATGACATGTTCCAGCTGGATCTCATCCACGGGCTTTAACAGGTAATCCGATACCTTCAGCTGAATGGCTGATTTGGCATATTCAAAATCTGAATAACCGGTCAAAATGACCGTACGGAAATGGCATTTTTTCCGGGCCTGCCGGATCATCTCGATCCCATCCATGACCGGCATCCGGATATCGGTTATCACCACGTCCGGATGTTTTTCACAGATCATTGTAAGCCCCTCTGCCCCATCCTTTGCCACGCCGGACAGGGTGCAGTCCATTTTGATCCAGTCGATCATATACTCCAATCCCGTCCGGATCAGCTCTTCGTCTTCCACAATCACTACTTTCAGCACTTATTCCTCCCCCGCAGTCCTGTGATAGTGAATCTTATCTATGTACCGGCAGCCGTATCTTTACAACCGTACCGCTTTCCATTTCACTGCGTATTTCCAGTCCATAGTCCGGTCCATACATCAGGTGTATCCTTCGATGGATATTATACAGCCCCAGTTTATTTTCAGGATTACTGGATTCTTCCAGGGAATCGGTCAGACGCCGAAGCGCCTCCTTCTCCATACCTACCCCGTCATTATAAATGGCAATGACCAGGTCCCCTTCCATTATCCGCGATGTAACCATGACAGTAAGTGTTTCCCTGTCCCCAAACCCATATTTTACCGCATTTTCTATAATGGGCTGGAACAACAGTTTTGGTATGATACAGTCTTCTGTATCATGATGGATATTGATGTGATAACAAAACCGCTCCTTGAACCTGGCTTCCAATATCTCCAGGTAATGATATGTATACCCCATATCCTCCATTATGGTGACTTCTTCCTTCTTGTTGTCTACCGAATACCGCAGCAGGCTGGACAGATTGATGATCATCCGCTCTCCCCTTCTCGGGTCGATCCGTATAAGTACCCGGATTACCTCCAGGGTGTTATACAGAAAGTGTGCGTCAAACTGGCTTTCCAAATGCTTGATCTCAGCCATCACGGTCTGCCTTGTCTTCTCCTTATTCAGCTGGATCAGATTGTCAAACTCGGAGAGCATCACATTGTAGGAATCCCCTATGATCTCAAACTCATCACCTGTTTTAATATTCAGGGGAACATTGAGATTCCCCTCCCGGACACAGTCAAATGCCCTGGTCACCTCGTCAATGATCTTGGTCTTGCTGGCCGCGATCTTGTCCGTACTCAGAAAAATGGTCATCACCATAACGGCAAAAACAAATATAAGGATAATGGTCAGCAGGGTAAACAGGGTTCGGATGATCTGTACGGAAGACAGGGTGTAGATCACGATCTTTCCATCCTCCACCTCATCCTTAACAGTCGAATACACGTCATCCTCAAAATGCAGATATTCCTCTGCTTCCATTACCTTTGCATCCAGGTTATCCATCTCATCCTGGAACTGATAGGCATTGGATACAAAAATATTGCCGTACCGGTCCGTAATAATGAGCAGCGCGGGAAGCGCCCCCGCAGAGCGCAGGAAATCCGAGCCCCTTATGGTAAACAGCAGATATCCCTTTATGGATCCTGATTCATAAAGAGCCTGTCCCACTTCCAGCTCCAGATTGCCTGAGTCCTTTGTGTCCAGCCTGGAGAACGACACCATGGACTGCCCCGGACCGCGCTCCATCTGTCTCATGATCCCACAGGCAGGCCTGTCCGGGTCCGATAATATCTGGGGCAGAAGCCTGGTGCTGGCCGCGATCAGCTGCCGTTCACTATCCAGCACAAAAAAATCAGCTTTGCAAGGCATGTCGCCCACAACCTCATATAACTGTGCGCTGATGGACGGTACGTCCCATTCCGGTCCGTCCAGATCCCATCCGGACGCTGCCTCACAGGCACTGCGAAACCTTGCGATATAGTCCTCCAGGCTCTGGGATATCTGTGTGTTGCACTGGTTATTGCGCTCGCACACCCCCTGGTTCCATGCGAAATAAAAGATGAGTTCCACAATGAGGACCATGCACATGGCGGGAAAAAGGGCATAAAGAATCAGGGTCCTGCGAATACTTCGTCTAAATTCCCCATATCTGATATCTTTCATGTCCCGCCATGCCCGCCTTTCTGTTACAAACTAACATCCCTTCCGCCTGACAACTTAAAGAAAATCAACAGTGATATGATCGTTGTCATTGTTAAGATGGTTGCCAGGGCTGCCGCTGTTCCGTAACTGGCCCTGATCACCTCCTGGTAGATCGCCACCGACATGGTAAGCGTCTTACCTGTAAAGAGGATGATGGATGCCCCCAATTCATTGATGACCGTTATCCAGCTCAATATGGCCCCTGACAGTACGCCCGGCATCATCATCACTACGGTCACTTTGAAGAATGTCTTTACCGGGGAAGCCCCAAGGCTGATGGATGCCTCCTCCATGCTGGGACTGATCTGATACAGTATGGCCGCGCTTGAGCGCAGGGTATAGGGCAGTCTCCGCACAATAAAAGCAATAATAATGATATATGGCGTGCCGCTGAGCAGCAGCGGCTTGTGATTAAAGGCCAGCAGCAACGTGATTCCCAAAACAGACCCCGGTATGATATAAGGGAACATGGTCAGGGTATCGATCATGCTGGTAAACACATTCTTGCGCCTGATGGAAAGATACGCGATAAAGATCCCAAGAAGCACAATAACGATAATGGCGGCCAGGCCGAATACATAGGTGTTGCGCACAGCCTTGCCCAGGTTTGAAAAGATCATCCGGTAGCTGACCAGGGAATACCCCTCCAGGAATACCGCCCGCTTTGTGTTCAGGAATGATGTGTAGATAACCGTCAGCTGAGGCAGGATCGCCAGGCCTACTACGGTGTACACAAACCCGTGGATCAGAACATTTTTGATCCCTGTCACCTGTTTGGCCTTAATGGGCCTTAAAGAGGACATGGTAAAGGACTTCTTGTTCACAAAATACTTCTGGGCCGTAAACATCACCGCTGTCACAAGAACCATGATCGCTGCCATGGCCGCTGCAAAGTTGGCTTCCCCACCTGTCTCACTTACAAACTCGTTGTAGATCAGGGACGGCATGGTCTGATATCCCTCTCCAATCAGCATGGGAGTGCCAAAGTCTGCCAGTGAATTCATAAAAACCAGGAGGGCTCCTGCAAACACGGTGGGCATGATCAGGGGCACAATGATGGTGGCCACTTTCTTCACCCCGTTGCAGCCCAAGCTTTCCGCTGCTTCACTTAAAGAGACATCGATCTTTTTCAGTGCTCCTGATACGTACATATAGATAAACGGATATAGCTTTAATGTAAATACAAGAAGCATTCCTCCAAACCCGTAGATGGATGGGGTCCTGATCCCAAAATGGCTTTCCACAAATTTGGTGACCCACCCGCTTCTTCCGCACAGTAGGATCCATGAATAGGCTCCGATAAAAGCAGGGGACATCATGGATATGATAATTAATATCTCAACCAATCCTTTTCCCCTGATCTTACAGGTTGTCATAAAGTATGCCAGCGGGGTCCCTATCAGGACTGTAAACGCGGTTACGCAGACCGTTAGCTTAAAACTGTTTTTCAGCGCGCCAAAATAGTAACGCTTACCAAAAAATTTCTGGAAATTGCTCAGACTCCACTGTCCGCTGGCTGGGTCCTTAAACCCGCTGATAAACAGTGAAAATAATGGATAGATCAAGAATAATATAAATACAAGCAGGATGACAACTGTAACTGATTTCCAGAAATCCCACCTGTAACGGGATTTAAATTTTTGAATCATACCTACCCTCCGTTCTGTACGCCTCATACCGCTGCTTTGATCAGACTGTGTTCCTGGTCTTCTGTAAACACATTGATCTTAGCGGCATTTGGTTTAAGGTCAATGAGGTCCCCCACATGATGCAGCAGCTCCGAATGCCCCAGATCCTGTGTGAACTCAATGCTGGGCTGTCCCGCAAGCACCATGGAATCCTCAAACTCCAATACATAATTAATATATTTTCCCAGGAAGGTAGTTTCCGTGATCCTGGCTCTGACCCCCGGCTGCAGGGAGAATTCTTCCGGCCGGATGGACACCACTGCCCTCTGGCCGTTTTGGGCCTCATCCGCCAGGTTATCCATCCCGATCCTGTAACCATTGGCCAGGCAGATTCCTGTAAATCCTATTTCCTTACATATTGTAGCATGGAACAAATTACTGTGTCCAATAAATGTGGACACAAAGGTGTTGGCCGGACGTGAATAGATGCGCTCAGGCGTGCCCACCTGTTGGATGACACCGGATTTCATGACCGCGATCCTGTCTGAGATAGCCAGCGCCTCCTCCTGGTCATGGGTGACGTAAACAGTGGTGATCCCTACCTGATGCTGCACTTCCCTGATGGCGGAACGCATTTCGATCCTCAGCTTTGCGTCCAGGTTGGAAAGGGGCTCATCCATTAGCAGCACGCTGGGATGGATCACAATGGCCCTGGCAAGGGCAACCCTTTGCTGCTGTCCACCGGACAGGTTCTGGGGCAGGCGGTCCTGGTACTCCTGGATCTGCACTACGCTTAAAATCTCATCTATCTTTTTCTTCATGGAATCCTTTGGCTCTTTTCTAAGTTTCAGCCCGTACTCCACATTTTCCCTCACCGTCATATGGGGAAATATGGCATAATTCTGAAATACCATGCCAATATTCCGCTTGTGTGCATCGATCCGGTTGATGACCTTGTCGTCAAAGCAGATTTCTCCCCCCTCTATGGTGTTAAAACCCGCGATCATCCTGAGAAGGGTAGTTTTCCCACAGCCGGACGGACCTAAGAGAGTAAAAAATTCCCCGTTTTTTATCTCCACGGACAAATCCGGAATGATCGTATTTTCACCATATTTTTTTACTACATGATTAATCCCAATCGAAACGCTCATCCTGTGTCTCCTCCTATGACTTTAATACCCTTCGCCCAATGTGCCTTCTTCCCGGACAACCAGAGTACCTTCCTTTTCCCTCCTGATTGCTTCCTCCATGATCTCCACCGTGCCCCTGGTCCCGATCCGTATGGTTCCTGTGGAAAGGACTGCCAGCGCTGCGTCAAGTGTCCTCACCCCTCCTGCAGCTTTCACACTCACATGCGGGGAGCAGCTTTTCCTCATATTCTTAAGGTCCTCAATGGTTGCCCCTGTGGGTGCATAACCAGTGGATGTTTTGACGAAATCCATTCCCGCTGCCTCCGCGATCCTGCACGCATGGGTAATCTGTTCCGGACTCAGATAATGGTTCTCAAAGATCACCTTTACCCTGGCTCCCAGATTGTGGGCAGCCCTTGCCACTTCCCTCAGTTCCTGCTCCACATAGTCATATTCGCCGGAAAGGAAGCGGGCAATGTTCATCACTACATCCACCTCCACTGCCCCGTGTACAATGGCGTCCATGGTTTCAAATATCTTGCTTTTGGTGCTTGCCGTTCCGTGGGGAAATGCTGCTACCGTGGTCACCAGGACGCCGCTTCCCTCCAGCTCCCTTACCACAACCGGCAGGTCCGAAGGTCTGACGCACACTGAAACACAGCCGTATTTCTTAGCGATACCGCATCCTTCTACCAGCTCCTTAACCGTAATGTCCGGCCTCAGCAGGGAGTGGTCGATGGTCATAGCCACATCCCCGGCAGTAATGTGATCCCCCGATTTCCATACATTTACGTTACCTTCCATCATATTTACCTTCTTCCTTTTTATTATGGTTTCATTGTATCATTGCCCTATGGCCGCCACAATCCGACAAACCTGGCAAAACATCTAAAAACATGAACTAAAAATGGATCCCACAAGCATCCGTCTGTTTGTGGGATCCATTTTCTATTTCAGACTCATGTTCTATTTCATCATGACCTGGAGAAATGTCTCTGTAATCTCATCACTGCCAAAATCACCCGGGGATTTTACAAAATTTTTGTGAGGACCCATCCTCCACCGCTCTGCGGCTTTTAACAGTTCCTCCTTTGTACAGGGCCACGGTTCATGGGCTGTCAGGCTTTCGATTAGCACGCAGATCTCCTCCATGTCTATGCCGCAGCGCTGTTGGTAATAGGCTGCTTTATCCGGGCATAAACGGGCCGAACGCCGGATGTAATGGGGCAGGAATTCTGCACAGGCCATTCCGTGAGGTGTGAGGAATGTCTCTGTTAGGTAATACCCAAATGCATGGCAGTAAGCGGTGCCTGTTTTATTGATCACCATGCCTCCAAACAGGGAACCGTAATACAGCTGTTCCCTCTGGCCTGCGGTCAGCTCCTTCCCCCTCTCCATCCCTGCCAGGACCGGCAGGATCAGCTGTGCCGCGGACATTGCCGCCATGTCTGTCATAAGGTTGGACGCCTTGCAGAAAAAACCTTCTGTCGCATGGCACAGGGCATCCAGGGCAGTGGATACCGTAATATCATAGGACAGAGACATGGTATAGCGCGGGTCTCCGAACACCACCCTGGCATATCCGTGATCAAAGCCAACGGATTTCTTGCGTCCTGTAATATCCGAGGTAAGGACACTGTAGGGATTGATCTCACTTCCAGTCCCGGCCGTGGTCCCGATCTGCACCAATGGCAGTGGAACGTGCTCCCAGTGGGGCGCAGCCTGGTACAGAGAGTCTCCGGGCATCTGGTTGCGGGCAAACACCGCGGCCATTTTACTGCAGTCAATGGCAGACCCGCCTCCGATCCCCATGATAAAGCCGGCCCGGATCCGCCGCGCCTCATCCCCTGCCCTGCGCGCCGTGGAGATCAGGGGATTGGATTCCACCTGGTCAAAGACATCCCATGATATCTTCTGTGAATCCAGGGCCTTTACAGCATCCTGCAAGGCGCCGGAATCCTTTGCCCCATGCTGTCCGGTGACAATCAGGCAGCTTGTTCCCAGCTCCTTAAACAGCTTCCTTCCCTCCCACACGCATCCCGGCCCTGTTACCAGACGTACAGGAAGGAAATAATCCATGTTCAGACTATTATCCATGAGCCTCAGCCCCGGCAAGGATCTCCAGGGTGGCGCTTACACCCAGACGGTCCGCCCCTGCCTCAAGTACGGGCAGCACATCCTCATAGGTCCTCATGCCTCCGGATGCTTTTACCTTCATGGAATCCCCCACAGTCTCCTTCATCAGCCGCACATCATGGGCAGTGGCTCCTCCTGTCCCAAAGCCGGTTGACGTTTTAACAAAATCAGCCCCTGCCTTTTTGGCAAGAAGGCAGACCTCCCGCTTTTCCTCATCCGTGAGATAGCATGTTTCAATGATCACCTTTGTGAGGACTCCGGCGGCAGCATCCACCACTGCCTTTATATCCTCATACACCAAATCCATATGGCCGGATTTTAATGCTCCCACATTGATGACCATATCCACTTCCTCTGCCCCCTTTGAGATCGCATCCCTGGTCTCAAACGCTTTTGTGTCGCTGGTATTAGCTCCCAGAGGAAATCCGATCACGGTGCAGACCCTGACATCAGACCCCTTTAACAGCTGTGCCGCCTTTGCCACATAACAGGGATTTACACACACGGACGCCACCTTATTCTCCACAGCCTCCCTGCACAGCACCTCGATCTGCTTCTCCTCTGCAAATGCTTTTAACAATGTATGGTCACACATTTTTGCAATTTTATTACGATTCATCATTCATTCTCCCTACTCTTATTATTTTACCTTATTATTTTAAATTAAGTTAAGTTTCTGCAGTCCTGTATGGATCTTATCCTTTTCACCCTGGCTCAGCCCGCTCAATGGTCTTCTCACCATTCCGGCCGGGATTCCCACCAGTTCACATGCATACTTGTATCCTGCCATAAACGGGCCTGTCTTTAAAGTCTCCCTGATCGCAAGGATCTTATCCTGGGTATTCCTTGCCTGTTCGGTCTGTCCGTCCTGGATCTCACTCCACAGCTGGAGTATGATCTCAGGAAATACCGCAGAGATCAGTGATATCACGCCCTTTCCCCCCAATGAGGCCACAGGCAGGATGGATGCATCGCTTCCTGCCAGAAATTCATACTCTTTGTCCCGGTTGATCAGCCTCATGGTATTCTGCATATGGACCACATCTATGGTGCTCTCCTTATAGTAGAGTACCTCCTCATGCTCATTAAGCAGCCTTGCAACCGTGGACGGCGAAAGTGTATTGCAGGTCTGGGGCGCATTATAGATGCAGACCGGCAGGTCCGATTCCCTGATCAGGTCCGAGAAAAAATCATAGATCCCATCCTGTGTGCAGCTGTAGACCAGCGGCTGGGTCAGCGCCACAGCGTCAGCTCCCGCCTCCTTGCTGGCCTTTAGAAGTTCTTTGCACTCCTCATAGTGGTTCCCCGTAATATTGGACATGACAGGGATCCTTCCCTTTGTCTGGCTGCATACGATCCTGGTGGCCTCTTTCTTTTCCTCCATGGTCATGGACAGACACTCACTGGCCAGCCCGTTGGTAAACAGCCCCTGTACCCCGCTTTTGACCTGCTGTTCCACCTCTTCCCTCAGCAGAGCTTCGTCCAGTTCCCCATTTTCCCCAAATGGTGTAATAATCTCAGTCACAACCCCTGCAAATGACGGCTTCACATTCATATTGCCTCCTTCTCCTGAAACGGATGAATTTTATGAACCTTTGATCATATATGAAATATTGTTCACCTAAATTATATCGAATATAAATGATACCGTCAAGCTAAATCTAATTTTTGTTCAAAAATGAATTTATGTTCATTTTTTAGTTCTTGCTTTTTTATTTTTTTCATTGTACTATTGTTCTTAAGGAACACAATCAAACAAATTACAGCACAGATGCGAGGGGATTATGAAAACCGACTTAAATATGGAACTGATGAAGAATATAGCAGATTTATATTACAACAGTAATCTCACCCAGTCAGAGATCGCGCACCGCTACAACATATCCCGTCCAAAGGTGTCACGGCTTTTGGCTGATGCCCGGGAAAACGGGATCGTAAAGATATTCATAGACGGCAGGAATGAGATCAGCCGTTTTCAGGAAGAACAGCTGTTAAAGCGCTTTCCCTTAAAGGCTGTCAAGGTTATTTCCGTACCCCATGATGACGATCAGCTTGCCTTACAGATCACGGCCCAGGAGACAGCCCGTTTTTTCTCCGGCTTTTTTAGGCCCCATGACAGGATCGGGATATCCTGGGGATATACATTATATACCATGGCCAGATATTTTCCGGAACTGTCCCTGGATGATATTTCCCTTTATCAGATCATCGGACATATTGATAATACCAGCACAAGGAACCATGCCAGTGAGATCATTGACCTGATGGGACAGCGTCTCCACACCCAGAACGCCTTTATATTCCCATGCCCGGCTGTCTTTGACTCACCCCTGATCCTGGAAATGCTGCTCCATGATTCCAAAGTAAAGAAGCTGTATGAATCCATGCTCCAGTGCAACAAGCTGATCGTAAGCCTGGCCCCCTCCGACACCTCCTGCTGCCTGTACCGGTCGGGATATATCAATTACTCGGACCTGGATCTGATGAACCAATGCGGCTCTGTGGGCAGCATATGCTGTCATTTCATCGACCAGAAGGGAAAGCTGTGCGATGAGGGGCTGGATCAAAGGACCCTGGCCATCCCCCTGGATGTTCTCAGGGAAAAGGAGTACCTGTTCGCCTATGTCACCAGTTCCGAAAAGGTGCCTGTCCTTTATTCCGCCCTAAAGGCCGGCTATGTCAATGTTCTGTCCATAGACTCCATATCAGCCAGGCTTTTGTTGGAATTATAGAAAACGAATCAGTTTGGGGCCAGGATGTATACATCCTGGCCCCCTGGATCATGTTTGGTATAACAGTGTTAAGACAGCTGACCCAGGATCGATGATCCAATGGTACCCTCCGGCATCTTTACCCCAAAGTTCTCTGCAATAGTAGCTCCCACTGCCGCAAATGTATCGGTCTCCTTAAGCGCTCCGCTTCCCTCAAACTGTTTGGAATAAATCAAAAGTGGAACCTGCTCCCTGGTGTGGTCGGTGCCTGAATAGGTGGGATCATTTCCGTGATCGGCTGTGATCATCAAAAGATCGTCCTCCCGTAAGTCCGCCAATGCCTCTCCCAGCTTCACATCGAACATTTCCACTTCCTTTGCATAACCCTGGGGATTCCTGCGATGTCCCCACAGAGCGTCAAAATCTACCAGGTTCACAAAACAAAGTCCCTCAAAATCCTCATCCTTGATAATATCAATGGTCTGCTCCATGCCATGGACCGAACTCTTGGACTTATATGCCTTTGTAATGCCCTCTCCGTCAAAGATATCGCGGATCTTGCCAACAGAGATAACCTCAAATCCATGTTCCTTCAGCGCGTCAAGAGCCGTCTTGCCCGTGGGCTTAAGGGCATAATCGTGGCGGTTGCTGGTACGCTTGAATTCACCTTTTTTCTTTCCCACATAAGGTCTTGCAATGACGCGTCCCACACGCCATTCGTCCTTCATGGTCAGCTCCCTTGCAATCTCACAGCAGCGGTACAGCTCATCCAGTCCAAATGTCTCCTCGTTGCCACAGATCTGAAGTACGGAATCAGCGGAGGTATACACGATCATATGGCCGGTTGCAATCTCTTCCTCTGCCAGTTCATCCAAAATTGTGGTTCCACTGGAGCTCTTGTTTCCAATCACCTTATGACCGGTGCGCTTTTCCAGCTCCTCAATCAGCTCCTTTGGAAATCCAGTCTCCGTAAATGTCACAAAAGGTTTCACGGTCTTGATCCCCATCAGCTCCCAGTGTCCGGTCATGGTGTCCTTGCCGCAGCTGTTCTCATTCATTACCGTGTAGTATCCCATGGGCTTTTCCACGGGCGCAACTCCCTTAAGGGGATGCATATTAGCCATTCCCAATTTCTGCAGGTTGGGGATTTCCCAATGGTCCACACTCTCGGCAATGTGCCCCATGGTATCAGTGCCCTCATCCCCATAAGCCTTTGCATCCCTGCCGTTTCCGGCGCCAAATGAATCAACTACGATCACAAATATACGTTTGAATTTTCCCATTCTTTCCATTCTCCTATCCATCAATACAACTTGTTACTTAATCCGCCATCATGGCCGCTGTCTTTAAAGCAACCTTCATCATATTGCCAAATGCTTCCTGACGTTCCTCCACAGTGGCCTTTTCCCCGGTAATAAAGGAATCGGAAATTGTCAGCAGGCACGCCGCTTTTTTTCCCAGCACCTTTGCGTTGTGGAACAGGGCAAAGCTCTCCATCTCCACACATTCACTGCCGTGCTTGGCATAGATCTCCTGGAAGCTGTCCATTCCCGGCTCACTGTAAAATACATCACTGGAATGGATTTTTGCTGGTATCACTTCGATCCCGCATTTATTTCCCGCTTCCAAAATCACCTGATTCAACTCAGGATCCGGATATTTGATGTCTGAGGTATCCCCATTCTGGGTCTGTCCGAAACTGGACTCGCTCCAGCACTCCTCTGCCAGAACCACATCATACAGTTTCAACCGTTCACTGTAAGCACCTGCTGAACCAATGCGGATGATTCTCTCCACACCATACTGTGTAAACAGCTCATAAGAATAGATGCCGATACTTGGCATTCCCATTCCGCTGGCCATAACAGTTACTTCTTTTCCTTCAAATTTGCCTGTGAATGCATAAATATTGCGCACCTTACTCACCAATTTTACATCAGTCAGCCAGTTCTTTGCAATAAATTCCGCTCTCAGCGGATCTCCCGGCATTAATACGGTCTTGGCAATCTCTCCCGGCATTGCGCTGTTGTGTGGTGTTCCCATAAGAATAACCTCCTCTTTCTCTTGCAATTCATATGCTTTTATTTTAAACTGTAAGTAAATAATAGAAAATGCCAAATGTCACTTTTTTTATAAATTATTTTGGTAACAGTTCAGGACGGAGGGACAATGGGTGTTCTGAACAGTTACTAATTTTGTATAGGGAGATACTATGAAATGGGATAACATACTATCCGCCTGCCGCAAATACGAGTGTTTTCCATCCGTGGAACGCCTCTTTTCAGCATGCCCCATCCTGATCCGCAACTATCTGACACTCAGTTCTTTCCCGGCAGGGCAGCTTCTCATTGAAGCAGGCTCCCCCTGCGGTACTGTATATATCCTGGTATCCGGACGGCTGCAGGCCATTGAGGAAAAAGCAGGTGAAGTACCGTACAGCTTTTTTGATATTGTTCCCTTTGATATTGTAGGTGACTACGAGCTGTTTTCAGAGGACACGGAAAGTTTTGTCACGGTCCAGGCCAGGGAACCCTCAGTGTGCCTTACCATTCCTGCCAGATTTTACCTTCAGTGGATCAGCGCTGACAGCGCGGCGCTGTTCTTCCGCACCAGGCTGCTGATGAAAAAGCTTTCCCTGCAGCTGAATTCCAGCCGCCGTTACCTGCTCATGTCCTATGAAGAGAGGTGTACATACGTTATCTGTCAGGAAGCCGGCAAGGTTTCCCCTGTGGACGGCATTTTCCGGCTGAAACTAAACCGGGAGTTCCTGGCCACCAAGACCGGATGTTCCCTGCGCACAATCCACCGCCTTCTAAAGGAAATGGAACATAAGGATATGCTGGCCCTGTCCGGCGGAAAGATCCTTCTGACCTCAACACAGCTGGAGAACATGATGAACGGCCTGGATCCGTACTCATAGAAGTGCAGTCCTCCTAGATCGTATTTCCATAATCAATAGGGCTGAGCTTATATTTTTCAGCCCAGCCCTTAAATCCAGAACCTTATTTCTCTTTTGCTTCAACCATCCTCTTAATATCAGCAATAAAGTCTTCCAGCTGTGCGGCGCCCAGATCACCCTTGTCACGGCTTCTCACCGTAATGGCGCCCTCGGCAGCTTCCTTCTCACCCAGAACCAGCATAAACGGAACCTTTTCCAGCTGAGCCTGACGGATCTTATATCCCACCTTCTCATCCTTGTGATCCAGCTCTGTGCGGATACCGGCAGCCTTCAGCTTTTCGTACACGCCTGTTGCGTAATCCATGGACTTCTCAGACACAGGGATTACCTTTACCTGTACTGGAGCCAGCCATACCGGGAACTTGCCTGCAAAATGCTCGATCAGGATACCGATAAAACGCTCAATGGATCCAAAGCATACGCGGTGGATCATAATAGGACGCTTCTTTGAACCATCCTCTGCCGTGTACTCCAGGTCAAATCTCTGAGGCATCTGGAAATCCAGCTGAATGGTGCCGCACTGCCATGTCCTGCCCAGGGAATCCCTCAGATGGAAATCAATCTTAGGACCATAAAACGCGCCGTCTCCCTCGTTTACAATATACTCCAGGCCCATGTCCTCCAACGCCTTTTTAAGTCCGTTGGTAGCCATCTCCCAATCCTCGTCAGATCCCATGGAATCTTCCGGTCTTGTGGACAGCTCCACAAAATATTCAAATCCAAACTGAGTGTAAACTTCATTGATCAGCTTTGTTACGCCCTTGATCTCATCCTCAATCTGGTCATCCCTCATGAAAATATGAGCATCATCCTGTGTAAAGCAGCGCACCCTCATCAGGCCGTGAAGCTGTCCGCTCTTCTCATGGCGGTGAACCAGACCCAGTTCGCCCACGCGCAGGGGCAGGTCACGGTAGGAATGAGGCTGGTTCTTATATACCAGCATACCGCCCGGACAGTTCATTGGCTTAACCGCGTAATCCTCCTCATCGATCACCGTGGTATACATGTTATCCTTGTAATGATCCCAGTGGCCGGAATTCTCCCACAGCTTACGGCTCAGGATGATCGGTGTGGATACCTCCTGATATCCATCCCTCTGATGGATCTCGCGCCAGTAATCAATCAGTGTATTCTTAAGTGTCATGCCCTTTGGAAGGAAGAACGGGAATCCGGGTCCTTCCTCAGCAAACATAAACAGTCCCAGCTCCTTGCCCAGCTTTCTGTGGTCCCGCTTCTTGGCCTCCTCCATCATGGTCAGGTAGCTTTCCAGGTCTGTCTTATTGGAAAATGCAGTGCCGTAGATTCTGGTCAGCATCTTGTTCTTCTCGCTGCCCCTCCAGTAAGCGCCGGCAATACTGGTCAGTTTAAATGCCTTTACGCCCTTTGTATACATGATATGGGGTCCTGCGCACAGGTCCACGAACTCCCCCTGCTGGTAAAAGCTGATGGTTTCCTCATCAGGAAGATCCTGGATCAGCTCCACCTTATAAGGCTCGCTCTTCTCCTCCATAAACTTAATGGCCTCGTCCCTTGGAAGCACAAAAGGCTTCACCGGAAGATTTTCCTTGACGATCTTTGTCATCTCTGATTCCAGCTTCTCCAGGTCCTCAGGTGTGAATCCTCCCTCTCTGTCAAAATCATAGTAAAATCCATCGTCAATGGCCGGTCCGATTGCCAGCTTTGTCTCAGGATACAGCCTCTTTACTGCCTGTGCCAGCACATGGGATGCAGTGTGGCGGATCGCCCTTAACTCATCCTCTGCTTCCTGTACGCTTCCGTCTGGTAAAATAATCTTCATTAGAAACTCCTTTCATCCTCTTTGGGAAATTAAAAAACCCCTGGACATATCGCTATGTCCAAGGGTGCATCTACACGGTTCCACCTTGATTTTCACTCATTCATCCCTTAACGCGGGACACGGTGCCATTTCCCTCCCTGGTTCCTCCCGAATCACTGCGGTCCAATGATTCCTTCTGATCATTCCGGGACATCCCTGACACGGCTCCGGACTGGTCTTCATCAATCTCATGTATACAGCCCTTCCACCACCTGGGCCGCTCTCTGGATACATTCCACTGACTACTGGTTCCATCAACGC
This sequence comes from Clostridium sp. FS41, assembly GCF_000954015.1. Classification (NCBI taxonomy): domain Bacteria; kingdom Bacillati; phylum Bacillota; class Clostridia; order Eubacteriales; family Clostridiaceae; genus Clostridium; species Clostridium sp. FS41. The sequence continues at coordinate 19,876 of NZ_JYHN01000039.1, read as the reverse complement.
CATTTTATGCATTTCTGCTAACCTTGATTATAGCATCTGGGGATGATTTGTCAAGGATAGTTTTATCCCGCTCCGCTTTACACCACCCCAAAACCGTGATAAACTACAAATTGCAGGCATGTCTTATTTCAAATTGGAGTATCAACTATTATGGTAAAGCAAATTACAGAAGATATCTACAGTATCGGCGTACCGCTCAGCGGCAACCCTTTAAAAGAATTAAACAGTTACTGGATCCGCGGAACACAGCGGGATCTGCTGATCGACACCGGCTTCCGGTGCCGGGAATGTGAGGATGCGCTGAGGGAAGGGCTTAAGGAACTGGGAAGCGGTTCCTCCCGCCTGGATATCATCACCACCCATTTGCACTCGGACCACACGGGCCTGTGTCAGCGCATTGCGGGAAAAGACAGCAAAATCTATATAAGCAAGACTGATTTTACGATCATGAAGGACCATCTGTTTGGGGATGGCTCCCATTTGCGCCATCAAAGATATATCCGTGAAGGTTTTCCCAAGGATCTGCTGGAATATGCCGATTCCATTAACCCGGCCTCGGAGATGGCCATTGAATCACCGGAAGGCAACTTCTGTTATATTGGGGATCAGGATAAGATTGAGATTGGAGACCATATACTGACAGCGGTTTCAACCCCGGGCCATACGCCCGGACACATGATGTTCTGGATGGAACAGCCTGGGATCATGTTTACCGGTGATCATATCCTCTTTGATATTTCACCTAATATCACTGCATGGAATGGTGTGGAGGACTCCCTGGGAAATTATCTGGACAGCCTAAGGGCTGCCGGCACCTATCCTGTAACCCTGGCTCTCCCCGGACACAGGAAGGAGGGGGACTACCACCAGAGGATCCGGGATCTGACCGCCCATCATCACAGAAGGCTGGATGAGGTCATACAGATTCTTTCCCAGACCCCCGGCATGAACGCCTATGATATTACAGGTCTGATGCGGTGGAAGATCCGTGCCAGGAACTGGGATGACTTTCCGCCTGTACAGAAATTCTTTGCGGTAGGTGAATGTCTGGCCCACCTGGATCATCTTGTAAAGCAGGGCAAGGTCATCTGTGATAAGGGCAATCACATCTGGACATATGAATTAAGCGGGCAAGCCCCTCACTGATGAGGAGCCTGCCCGCTTATCGCATTTTATTCTTTTCACTTGCCTGTTCGTTGGCTATTCCGTCACCACCGGATAACCGCCGCCCAGCCATCCAGCTCCGCCTTCCTTGCCCATACCGCCCTGAAGAGAGTATGCCTCATATCCTAAAAGACGCAGGATCGCCGTTGTCTGGGAAGATGTCTGGCCTGTGTAGCAGTAAACCACCACTGGTTTATCTGTTGGAATCTGGGAGAACTGCTCCTGCATTCCCTTTGCAAATGGGATGTTAATTGCTCCCGCAATGTGGCCCTTTGCATAATCCTCTGCCTGGCGCACGGACAGGATGGTGTAATCCTCACTCTCGGCATCTACCAGTTCCATCAGAGATTCAGGCTTAAAATTAAAGGATGAAATAGTATTACTGGTGGCCTCTTTGTAGTAAGCCGCAATGGCCTCTAAAGCAGCAGGGTCAACCTCATATGTATCCTGGGGAAGATCTGTTTCCTCCGTATCAATATATGCCTCATATCCTTCTGTCTGGGATATTCCGTTATTCCACCCGCTCTGGATATTGGTTGCATATTTCCCTGCCACATTGAGAAGGGCAACGGTCTGGGAAGAGGTCTGGCCCGTATAGCAGTTTACATAAACCGGAACATCATCAGGGATCTTATCCAGATTATCCGCCACATCCGCTCCATAGGGCAGGTTGACGGCGCCTTTTAAATGTCCCTGGGTATAATCCTCCGGCCTTCTGATGTCAATAATAAACATATCCTCGCCTGCATCGATCTTCTCAAACAGGTCCGGCACAACAATCATATGCTTATCATCCGGAAATTCTGCAAAGTAAGCCATGGCAGCTTCCTTTACCGTATCGGTCTTGCTCTCCTCTGCCTTAGTTTCTTCCGCCGCCTCTGTCTCTTCCCTTGTATCTGCGGAAGTTTCAGCAGGGGCCTCTGTGGCTGCCGGGGCAGCTGTGGCTGTCTCTGTCACGGTCTTTGTGGCACATGCGCTTAATGAGACAGCAGCCATGGCCGCCAGTAAAACAGGAATCATTTTTTTCATAATAAAATCCTCTCTTTAATCGTCCTTCTCTATTTACTCGTTACTATTAACCATGTATCCCAAATCCTATGATGCATTCTTTTTAACGGGCGCAGCTCCTCCTGCAGGCATTTCCACAGGATTGTCACTGTTGGAGGACCACTCCAGATAAGCGCCGTCATAAATGCGGATATTCCGGTATCCTGCCTCATAAAGCTGGACAAATACAGGCGCCGCCCGCATGGATGTCTGGCAATATACAATGATCTCATCTTCCGGATAGATCTTGTCTTCCAGATAATTGATCCTGGTGATCTGTGTTGTCTTAAAGGTCCCGTCTGAGAAAAAGTTAGTCTCATAGGGGATGATAACAGAGCCGGGAACCTTTCCCTTTTCAGCAAACTCCTCCTGTGTACGCACATCCAGCAGTATCACATGGGAATCCGGCTGCTCCGCCTGCTTTCTCACATCATCCATATCAGCCAGCCAGCTGCGTGACGGTTCGCGGGCAGTAAATACTGCCGGTTCCGGGGCGGATACATCCGTTGTCATGGGAATCCCCGCGCCCTGGATCGCATCAAAGCCTCCATCGATCACCTTCACGTTCTGGTGCCCGTACATGAATAAAGACCATAACAGACGGGACGCGCCCATCCTGTTGGAATCATAAGCAAGTACAAGAGTATCATTGGAAATGCCGTTCTCCCCCATCACCTTTTCAATCTTCTTTTTGCTGGTAAGCATATTCTTTACCGGAACATTGATCACAATATCCTCGGTGGGAATATTTACCGCGCCTGCCACATGGCCTGCGCCGTACTCATCAGCGGTCCGTGTATCCACGATTACCACCTTTTCCTGTCCTGTGTAAGCGGTCAGGTCCTTGGTTGGCATGATCAGGGATTCACCTTGAACAAATGTGTGGGAGCTGCAGCCTGTAATCACGGCCGCCAGCACTGCCAAGAAGGAAAAGATTGTTAATTTTTTAGCAATCGAACCCATAAAATCCTCCCTCTTAAAGCGGATTGTTTCTAGTATTAGTTGTAGTCAGCGTTCCATCATAAGCACAAAATAAGGGCCTCAATCTTATTTCGTACAGATTTCATCTTTCATTATACTTGATATTTGTAATAATGTGGCATAAGACTTCTTTATATTGCATCATTTAATTGGATAGTAGCTTTTTTATGCCGGAATGCTATGGTAAAATAATAACAATAATTGTTGAACATTCAAAGGTAACCGGCGGATGTGCAGAAAGGAACAATGATGAATCGGAACGCCAAGCACCAAACATTTGAATTGATCCCCATTCTCATATACATTTTATTCTATGGCCTTATATCGGGCGCTTTCCTGACCCGATTCCCCTTTGTCCATTCCGATGAGGCATGGCTGGCCGGGCTAAGCCGTGATATGCAGACAGCCGGCGGATTTGGCGTGACAGAGAGTTTTTTTGACCTAAAACCCCGGGTCCCCCACGCCGTCCGTATACTGTTCCACGCCCTCCAGACTGTGTTTATCCGCTTATTTGGGTATGAGATCAGCTCGGTCCGGCTTTTGTCCCTGGCAGCCGGTCTGGCCTGCCTTCTGATCCTCTATTATATAGGTAAAAGGCTGGGAGGAGCATGGATAGGCGCCGGACTTATGATCCTGGTAAGCCTGGACATGTCTTTTATCTATGCCTCCCACTTTGCCCGTCAGGAGATCCTTTTGGGAATCAGTCTTCTTAGCTGCCTGTTTCTCCTGCTGAAATGCCAGGGTCTTCCCTCCCCCAGGCAGTCTCTGTGCCTGGCTGCGCTCACCGGCATTTCCGTGGGTATACATCCCAACAGCTTTCTGTGTGCAGCGGTCTGCGGCTCTGTGATGTTATGTTCCTGTCCACGGCCCCATAACCGTCCTCTCATTCTTTACACCTGCGCCACCGGTATATTTGCGGCCCTGTTTATAGGGATCAGCTTTCTTTATGACCCCCGCTTTATTCCCAACTACTTCCTGTACGGGGAACAGGAATTTGAACTGAGCCGAAGCGCATCCGGGCGTATTGCCCAGTTCTTATATTACTTTAAAAGTATCTTCCGTCAGGAGAGCGGAACCTATTACATACCGGATCTGCGGCTGGAGCTTATCCTTATTCCCATTTTCCTCATCCTCCTGCTGCTGGCATGGCTCTTTCTCAAAAGCAGCCTGGATGAGGATGTGGTTTCCTGGTGCAGCCATACCAGGGTTCTTCTGTCTGCCATGGCCGGCCTGGCGGCTGGTATGGTGGTCATTGGGCGGTATAACCAGACCTCCATTGTTTTCTTTATCCTGTTAGGCTGGATATTGGTGATGCAGCTTCTGCTTTTGTTTGGCCCCGCAGGACGTCTCCTGTCCATCGCCGCCGCCATGGCCGGCCTTTTGTGGAACGGCAGCCTTCAGTTAACTCCCTATATAAACATGCCCGCCTATGACTCCTATCTGGAACAGCTCAGCCGGCTGGTTCCCCGGGATGCCGGAGTTATTGCCAATCTGAACACGGAATTTTACTTTGACCAGGGAGTGCTCAGGGACTACAGAAACCTGCCCTACATGGCAAGCCGCCGGGAGCTTGAGAACTATCTTGAAATAAATAAGATCCAGTACATCTGTTTCACGGATGAACTGGACTATATCTATGAAAACCGTCCTAATTACAATGTTATTTATGGAAATGCCTCCTTTATAAAGGATCTGCAGTCCTACTGCGAATCAGACTGTACCCTGGTAGGAACCTTTGAAAATCCCATGTACGGTCCCAGGATCATCTCCCTGCTGGGCACAAAAGAATACGCATCCATCCGCGTGTACAGGGTTGAGGAGCCGTAAATCCCCTACAGACATGCCTCAAGCCCATTTCTGGTCTCCGGGGCAAATCCCTCCGCTCCCCTGTTCCACACACCTGCAAACCGGCCTGTCTCAGGGGATAATACCCCAATGGAGGTGCCCAGGACCAGCGCCTCCTCAATATCATGGGTCACCATCACAACCGTTGCCTCTGTCTGATCTGCCATTTCCCTTATGCTCTTATATAATCCCTGTTTTGTCATATAGTCCAGGCTGGAAAACGGTTCGTCCATCAGCAGCAGCCTGGGCCTTAAGCAAAGTGCCCTGGCCAGCGCCCCCCTCTGCTTCATACCTCCTGAAAGCTGATGGGGATAGCTGTCCTGAAACTCCTCCAGACCAGCCATTGTAAGATATCTCACAGCACATTGGCCATAGTCATTTCCCTCAGGTAAGATTCCTGCCTTTTTTAGGGCATAGACCAGATTTCCCTTCAGGGTAAACCATGGAAACAGCTGGTCAAAGCTTTGAAACACCATCATCATATCCTTGGAGGGGCCTGATACAGCCCTTCCATCCAACAGTATCTCCCCTTTGCCAGGCTTATTAAATCCCCCGATCATCCTGAGCAGCGTGCTCTTTCCGCAGCCGCTTTGGCCAAGGATGATATAAAAATCCCGGTCCTGAACCGTAAAACTCAGGTCGTCTAACACCATGTGCTCCGTGCCGGACACCTCAAAGGACTTATAAACATTCCTGACTTCCAGCATTTTTCCTACCTCCTTTGATCCGCCTTATTATGCTTTCATTCCCCACTTTTCCAAGGTATGCTTTTCGATTGCGCCAAACAATACGTTCTCCACCAGCATTCCCACAATAATGACCAGGATAATGCCTGCAAACAGCCCCGCCGTGTTCATAAAGGTGCGCTGGGTCAGTATGTACCACCCGATTCCCCCTTTTTCCCCCACTGCGCCAAATACCATCTCCGCACTGATAAATGCCCTCCATCCCCTGGCCCAGCCTATCTTCAGGCCGGATATGAGATATGCCATGGATGCGCGCAGGCGTATCTCCAGTGTAATGGCAGCCGTGGACATGGAAAGGCTTCTGCCTATGTCCTCATAAATAGAAGGCATGGACCGGAAACCGCTGAGCAGGTTTACCAGAACCGGCCACAGGGCGGAATGGACCACAATGGCAGTGACCGCACCGCTTCCCGTGCCAAACCACATGATGATCAGGGGAAGAAGCGCCAGTCCGGGCAAAGGATGGGCCAGGGCAGTGAGGGTGTCTATCAGGCTTTCCATTACGTTGGACCAGGTGGACAAAAGCGCCAGTACCACTGCCAGCACTCCGCTGATCACCAGGGACCATCCAATGATCCCCACGGAATATATGCTCTGCCAGATCAGATCCCCATGGACCGCACCCTCATACAGGGTGCGCATCACTTCCTCCACGGACGGAAATAACAGCGGGGATACGTGAAATAGTTTCACGCTCCCCTCCCATAAAACCAGAAATACCATGATCCAGCCCATGCGCTCCAGCCATTTGTTTCTCATTTTCATTGTGTAACTCCTTATGCACTGAGATATGTCACCGATACACCACGTTGTCAAATACCAGCTCGTCCATGGGCCTGGCCTGGCTGATAAATCCCATCTCCGCCATCCGCTGGCTAAAGCGCGCCACACCGTTTAGATCAGTGGAGTAGATGGTCCCATGATACCCCATCTGACGGCTGAGCTCTTCCTGGGTTATTCCATACACAGGCGCCAAAAGCCGGACCGACTCCTGTGGATTTTCATTGATAAAATCCACAGACTCCTTTAGAGCCTCCTGGAACGCGTCATAGTAATCCCTGTGGTCCTTATAAAAATCCTCCATGGCCACACAGGAGATAAAGGTAAATGGTTCACCCATGATATCCTCCCCTGTAGCCACCACAGTTCCCCCTCCGTCCACCTCCTGGGAAATGTAAGGGGGCGTGGATACATGGGCTGTAATCTCCGTTCCTGAAAGCAGGGCATTGACCGAATCCGGATGGCTCATGGACACCAGCTGGCTGTCCAGGGCATGGGCATCCCCCAGCTGTTCCTCTGCCAGCATGCAAAGCAGTACATGCTGTGTGCAGGCCGGAGAAAGAATGGCAATGCGGTCCTCCTTTGTCATGTCCCTGAGGGACCTGACCTCTTGTCTGGAAGTGACAATGGCCACCTCATTAGAGCTCAGTCCCGCTGCATAGCGCCACTTCATTCCATTGTCAATTCCGATCAGAACCGGGGACACTCCCATGAATCCAAAATCGATCTCCCCGTTAAGCATCCCCTCCCGGATCCCCGTAGGTCCGCCGAATTGCTTCCAGTTGATCTGTACGCCAGGAAGCCTGCGCTCCAGAAATCCCTTTTCCTTCATAATCTGAAGGGGGGCGTATGCGATTCCAAACTGTTCTGCGATCCCAATGGATTCCTGTTCCTGTTTTTTACATCCCGCTGATAAAAATACCGCCGTACAAAAAGCCAAAAGGGCTGTTATATAAACCTTGTTTTTCTTTCTGCTGCTGTTCCTCAATGATGTCCTTCCTTTCCCTGCGCTTTATGGATAAAATCTGCATATCATTTCTTCCCCTGACTGAGACTTAACAGACAGGCGCCTGTAAAAATCATCCACCCTTTCCCGGATATTCTCTTTTGTGCCGCAGATCACACAGTGTCCAAAACGGGCCGTTGCATTTTCCATGACCGGGATCTCCTGACCTATTTTATAATTGTATCCCGCGTCCAGCACATAGGGCAGGGCAAGTATATCCTTAACAGGCGTGATATGGCCGATCGTTCCCGGCCTGCAAAATAGCAGCTGTACCGCCACACACCCTTCCCGGTGGTCCGCCCTGTACCCATCCGGGACTTGGACCTGATCCCGGCGCCCCATTGCGCTGTCCATCACGGCTCCCAGAATATCAAACCCGCTTACCCATGGGATGAACACATCCTCAAACGCCCCTCCGATCCTGGCTGCCAGTTCATTCACCTTAATTCCCTCAGCCCCAATTAGGATCTGCAGGTAAAACGGCCCGTTCTCCAGTTCAAAGGCATCTGCCACCCTTTTGCTTATGTCCTCTATCTCCTCATACAGATCCATGTGCACGGAGGGAAACCTGTGCCCTGTACAGACCCCTATATGGGTCTGGTCCGGATACAGCAGCCGGTCCGTGACCGTAAGGATATGAAGCCTGCCGTCTTTGATCCACCCGCTTACCGTCACCTCGTCACTTTCATAGAATTCCTCCGCCAGCGCCTGACTGCATCGGGAAAATGACAGGGTATGCTCCAGATGTTCCATTACCTCCAGAGGCGTATCTAACTTATAGATCCCTCTCTGTCCCTGGGAATCCAAAGGTTTAATAACCAGAGGCGTCTTAAGTCCCTTAAGCTCCTTCTCCCCGGTACTCCTGTCCACCAGCCTGTACCTGGCTGTGGGGATCCCCGCCTGTGAAAGGATCTGTTTCATCTGCTTTTTATTTGTGACCGAATACGCCTGCTCCACTGTCAGCAGACCGGGCAGCCCCAGCTCCCTGCTGATACATGCGCACGTATAAACAGGCTGGTCCGTGCCCATGGTCATGACCCCTGTCACCCCGTACCTCTTCGCAGCCCTGATGCATGCCTGCACATCAAAGGTACTTATCTTCTCATGCACGCCGCAGACAGACGCTGCCAGGGGATTCTTGGTATAATCAGCCAGAACCGTGTCCACTCCCATGGACCTGGCCCTCTGGGCACCGTGAAGCTGACAGTTGGATCCTCCCAGCATCAAAAGCTTTTCAGGGCGTATCAGGTCCCTGATCCTGTAAACCGTCTGTCTGCGCCCATTTCCGCCTTGTCCGCATTCCTTCTCATCCTGTCCGAGTCCCTTTCCGCCCCGGTCCAGTCCGTAATACCATGCAATATTTCCATACAGCCGCAGCAGCTTTCCCAAATTATATCCGCTGAAGCCGTATTGTCTTCTGCCCGGTGTGTAATACAGGTTTTCCACCTTCAGTTTCCTGCCCTTTATTTCCGCGCTTTTTAAAGCAGCGGCCGACAGATAAAAAAATCCCCGGGGCTTCATGGCCAGGGCATCCTTTACAACTTGCGCCGTCATGACTCTGAGGCTGCTGACCTTCATTCCCCGCGGCGCTCCGATCAGGCGTGAGAACAGCAGATCCCTCATCCCGCTCCCCACCCTTCGGTATACAGGACGTCCGTTCCTCTTCCTGCCTTTGGAAACATCATGATCCCGCCCATGATGCAGCATCTTGTGATCCGATATCTTATAAGCCGGTATCCCATAGGCCAGATCACATTTCCCATCCGCCACCTGCCCGTACAGCTTTCTAAGCATCCGCGGCGGCTGTTCCAGATCGTCATCTATGGTTCCATAGGTCCGGCAGGGCCCCACATGTCTCAGTCCGCACAGGATGGCTGCCTGTTGTCCGAAATTTCCGTCCAGCACCGCCAGGGTCACCTCGGGCCTCAGGCAGTTCTCCATCAGATACCGGGCCGTATCTTCGTCATTGCTGTCATCCACCAGGCAGATCCGTATCTTGATATCCGGAAGGAACGTCTTTTCAAGCTCCAATACCAGCTTTTTCACCGATTCGCGGGACCGGTAGACCGGTATCACAATTCCCAAATCATATGCCATATTTCTTGCCTTTCCCTTCTGCCCTTGGGGCTTAATGTCCTGTGCACGCCCGTATCACCATATCGGTTGTATATTCCACCTGTTCCATGGTCATCAGACCATGAATCGGCAGGGGGAGCAGTGTACAGGAACACTTGGCAGATTCTTTTAGATCCTGCTCTTTATATCCCATGGCTGCGCCCTGGGGAGACATATGGAGAGGTACGTAGTGGGTCCTGCACTCAACTCCGTTTTTTAAAAGGAACTCCCTTACAAGGTTTCTCTGCCTTTCATGTTCAAACCTGAGATAGAAAATGTGGCCGTTGTACCCGGCATACTTCGGGATCCCCATAAGGCGTATGGTCCCGCCTTTATCCAGCGCCGTAAGCCGTTCCCTATACCCCTGTGCGATCTCCCTGCGCTTTAAGGTAACCCTTTCAAGTATCTCCAGCTGGGAGGCCAGCATGGCTGCAGGCAGCTCTCCCATGGCCGTACATGACCCAGGCATGTTCCAGGTATAACGGTCCACCTCTCCCCGCAGATACATGGACCGGTTGGTCCCATGGAGCCTGTACTGTCCGGCTTTTTCATACAATTTCTGGTCCCCTGTCATCAAAACACCGCCTTCCCCGCAGGTGAGATTCTTTGTGTGGTGAAAGCTTATTGCCCCAAAATCCCCCATTGTGCCAAGTGCGTGCCTCTGATCGTCCCGTCCTGTATAGAAGGCTCCGATTCCCTGTGCAGCGTCCTCTATCAGGGCGATCCCTGCATCCCCGGCAGCTGCCAAAAGTTCTTCCATGGGACAGGATACCCCTGCATAGTGGACCGCCACCACGGCTCTGGTCCTTGGTCCGATCTTTCTCGCCATATCCCTGACAGATATGTTCTGGGTTTCCTGATCAATGTCGCAGAACACAGGAACTCCTCCGTGTAAAAGCACGGCATTGGCCGCCGAGGGGAAATTAAAAGAGGGCAGGATCACCTCGTCCCCCTGTTTTAACCCCAGACATCCCACCGCTGTTTCCAGGGCAGTAGTGCAGCTGGTTGTAAAAAGGGGATTGGTCCCCGGAAACAGCATATTCCATTTATTTATAACCATGTTCATAATAAAACCATCTGTCTCCAGGTCAGAGGATAGACAGTTATTAACATACCTGCTTTCTGCTTCCCCGTGACAACGCCCATAGAAGTTTACTTTCATGCCAATCCCCCTTTCATACGCTGTAAAATTGTGATAAACTGTTATCAATCCCTATAATGTGCACTCCCATAGATTCATCGGCCCCATCTTCGCGACTGACTTTACGGGAGCACACGAACCCCAAAAGGAGGACGCCTGTATGTACGAACTGGATTGCCTGGGCGACATGTGCCCCATCCCTATCATGAAACTAAAACAATGCAAACAGATCAAGGAAAAAGGCGGGCAGTTAAAGCTGGTCACAGACCACAGCTGCGTGGTGGAATCCATCTCTGACTACTGCAGGAAGCAGAAGCTTCAAATCCATGTGGTAGAACCCATGAACGGGATCTGGGAGCTGTACATAGAAAACTGATCTGCATCAGCAGATACTTTTGCTTACAATGGAGATAAAATACTTAACGATCTCCTCCAATGTCTGGTTCTCTTTGGCTTCATGCATATGGTATATGGAATACACATCATAATTCAGATCAAAATCCGTCACCGGAATGATCTTGATCTGCTTTTGGTACACTTCTTTTTTGATGGTAATATAGGGCAGGAAGGCTACGCCGTGGCCTGCCATTACCGTGCTCTTTACCGACTCCGTGGAATCCAGCTGGAACATGACCTTAAATTTCTCTACCGGATGCCCCTGCTGGTCCAGATACTGCCTCAGCAGACGGTAGGAACTGAACTGCTCATTGAGCATCACCATGGGGATCCGCTTCAGGTTATCCAGGGTGACCCGGTCCGGTATGTGAAACCCGTGGCTGGCCACCAGGCAGATTTTATCGCTGAACGCAGGGCTGCACACAATCTTTTCCTCCTGGATCTTACCCACGATAAATCCCAGGTCTGCCTGCCCCCTCTCGATCCTGTGTATCACCTCATTGGAGGAGACGGAATTCAGGCTGAAGGAATAGTTGGGATATTTGTGGTTTACCTTGTAAAGACAGCAGGGAAGGGCATAGTTGCATGCCACCGGGGTGGCTGCAATCCTGAATGTTCCGCTGTATGTCTGAAGATTATCAAGCTCTTCCCTTAAATCCGAATAAGTTTCCAGAAACTGGGCCGAATATTTATTCATTACTTCCCCGGCCTTTGTAAGGGTGATTCCCCGATTGGACCTTTCAAACAGTTTAACCCCCAGTTCCTCCTCCAGCCTCTGCATCTGCTGGCTCAGGGCAGGCTGGGATATATGGCTGGCCGATGCAGCCTTGGAAATGCTCTTTTCTCTTGCGATCCGATCAAACATGATTATCTGTTCTATCAACATATTATTCATTCCCCCATACGGAAACCGGTTTACACGCGCTCTCATTTACTATTATATATGTATGTTAAAAAAAACACAATATCAGCTATTGCATCTGCTTATAGCAAAATCTTATACAGTATAAGAATTTAAAATAGTGAAATTTTTATCAATATGCTATAATGAAATCTGTAGATAAGCGTTCTGATCCTCAAATCTATACAAAAAGGAGGTGCATTGAATGCAGAATAATGCAACTGAGACAACTGGAAGCAGCATCCGGCGCAGTTCCGGAAGCTCGGGCAGTTCCCGGCCAAGGAAGAAAAAGAAAAACCAGCTTCCCATTGGCTTTGGCGTGCTGCTGGCCATGATCATCATCGGCCTGCTTCTAGGTCTTAAGAATGGCACACTTGCACTATACTGGGCATTTGGCTGTTGTTTCGGTTTTATCCTGCAGAAGTCCCGATTTTGTTTTACCGCCTCGCTAAGGGACCCCTGTATAACCGGCTCCACATCCATCACCCGGGCGGTGCTCATTGCATTCGCTATTACCACGATTGGATTTACAGCAATTAAATACGGCGCATTTGTAAATGGCCAGGAAATCCCAGGCCAGAGCTACATCATGCCCATCAGCCTTGCAACAGCAGTTGGAGGCATTATGTTCGGGATCGGTATGGTCATTGCCGGCGGCTGTGCGTCCGGAACCCTGATGCGTGTCGGCGAAGGATTTGCCATGCAGATGTTAAGTCTTTTGTTCTTTGTCATCGGTTCCCTCATTGGCGCGGGCCACATGGGATGGTGGACCGAGAATTTTATTGCGACTGCTCCCAGGATCTTTCTTCCGGATGTGTTCGGATGGGCGGGCGCAGTGGTCTTACAGTTAGTGATCATCGGGCTGCTCTACATTGCAGCTGATTTGTACGAAAAAAAACGTATGGGAAACACAGAGGACTAAGGCCCTGTGTTCATGAAAGGAGATTATTATGGCAGAATTTACAATTGATTGTTTAGGCGAGGCTTGCCCCGTACCTTTAATGAAGGTTCAGAAACAGATTGAAAAAATGGCGGTTGGTGATGTTCTGGTCGCACAGATCGACCACAGCTGCGCAATGAAAAATGTTCCCGAGTGGGCAAGAAATCAGGGATATAACGTTGAAATCGAGGAAGTGGATGACGGCGAGTGGGAGATTGTGATCGAAAAGACAAAATAGAAAGGATACAGGTGGTATTTTGAAAGCTTTTTGGGATAAATTAAGTTCTAACCCATATTACAAACAAATTTTCAAAAATCCATTTACATATGTAACCGGCGCTGTCCTGTTATCCATTTTCCAGATCGCCATGTTTGCATCCACCGGCTCTCCCTGGGGAGTGTCAGGGATCTTTGCCAACTGGGGCGCATGGCTGTACCGGCTGGTAGGCGGGAACGTGGATAAATGGTATTACTTTTCCTCTGAAGGTGCCCAGAGCACATTAAACGCAGGGATCATGAACCATCCCGGCTCCTGGCAGAATTTCGGCATCATCGCGGGAGCCCTGGCAGCGGCCCTGCTGGCATCCCAGTTTAAATTTAAGAAGATCAAATCCTTAAAACAGGTAATTGCCGCAACCCTTGGAGGGCTTCTCATGGGTTATGGCGCCCGTCTCGCCGGAGGATGCAATATCGGAGCGCTGTTTTCAGCCATTGGCTCCATGTCCGTATCCGGCTGGGTATTTGCGTTCTTTCTTTTTATCGGGGCATTTATAGGAAGCAAGCTGCTGGCAAAATTCTTCATGTAAATAACGGGATAACCCAAAACCTTAAAATATGGGGACATCAATGCAGACACAGAATGTAGAAAAAGCCGCTATATTTTGTGTCTGTATTTCATTACGCATTTTACGCCTTTTCGGTTTATGATCTCATTCATGACCAGTTGGGCGATCTTATTTGAAAGGCAGGTTTTAACATTGGAAAAAAAGACTGAACAATATGACGTTGTGATTATAGGAGGAGGTGCAGCCGGTCTCACCGCTGCCATTTACTGCGGGCGCGCCCGTTTAAAGACCCTGGTAATTGAAAAAGCGCTGGTAGGCGGACTGGCCACATACACCAATGAGATTGAAAACTATCCGGGATTTCCCGAGGGCAGCACCGGCCTTGGTCTGATGGAGCTGTTCCACAAGCAGGCTAAAAAATTCGGCGTAAAATTTAAGCTCACCGATGTGCGCGCCGTACAGCTGGAAGGGGACACTAAGGTGGTGGAAACCTTCCGCACCAACTATGAATGCCGCAGCGTCATCATTGCCAGCGGCGGAAAACCAAGGCTTACAGGGGCGCCGGGTGAGGACAAATTCCTCTATGACAAGGGAATTTCCTTCTGCGCAACCTGTGACGCGGCTGCCAACACAGGTAAAACCGTAATGGTCATTGGTTCCGGTGACGCGGCCATAGAGGAAGGCATGTTCCTGACCAAATTTGCCAGCAAGGTGATCGTCAGCGTCATGCATGAGGAAGGAAAGATGGACTGCAATGAGATTGCAAGGGAGGAAGCCCTGGCCAATCCCAAGATGGAGTTTATCTGGAATACCCTGCCTGAGGAATTCAGAGGCGATGAGGAACACCTTCACAGCGTGGCGCTGAAAAACTTAAAGACCAGCGAAATAATCGATGTGCCTGTGGACACCTGTTTCCTGTTTATCGGCTATGTTCCAAACACTGAAATTTTTAAGGGTATCATTGACATGAACCGCTCCGGTTATGTGCTTACCAATGAGAAGATGGAAACAAATATGCCCGGCGTATTTGCAGCAGGGGATGTGCGCGACAAATTCTTAAAGCAGGTGGCCACCGCGGTGGGCGATGGTGCAATTGCAGGATATGCAGCTGAGAAATACCTTGCAGAAAGCGAAATATTTGAAAATCAGATCATGGACCCGTCCCTTCCGGGCCTTGTGTACATCTGGAACGCGGTAGAAACTGCCAGCCGCGGCCTTCTGCCTGTCATTGAGGAATTTGAGCAGGAACACGGCCGGAGTGTTAAGGTGACCAAGGTGGACATTTATAAATCTGCCGGCATTGCCAACCGCCTGGGCATTACCACGGTCCCCAGCGTAGCATTTATCAAGGACGGCAAACTTGCAGGAGTCCTTACGGAGGACATTACAAAAGAAGCGCTTAAAGCTGCTTTATAGTATTACCACATATAAATCCATACAGCCCTTTCTGCCCTGCGGATCCCTTATTCCCGCACACAGATCCAGGGCTGTTTTTATAACTTTTCCACCGGTGTGAGTAAAATACCGTTCAAATTGTGGATAACATTTACTTTCCTTCTTATTTCTGTTAAAATATATCCTCAGAAAGCCTGTTATCATTCGGGCAAAACATAATACAAAAGAAGGTGATACCATGAAAATTGTAATCATAGACGGCCAGGGCGGCAAAATGGGAAAATCCGTGATCGAGCAGTTGAAAAAGCGTTTTCCTAATCTGGAGACCTATGCCATAGGCACCAACAGCATTGCCACATCCGCCATGCTGAAGGCAGGGGCCACTTACGGAGCCACGGGTGAAAATCCAGTGATCGTAAATTCCCATGATGCCAATATCATTATAGGTCCCATCGGCATTGTCATGGCCAATTCCCTGTTAGGCGAGATCACCCCTGCCATGGCCACAGCCATAGGGTCCAGCAGCGCATATAAGATACTGATTCCGGTTAACCGCTGCAATCACTATATTGTCGGCTGTCAGAACAGTACCTTATCCGATTATATCAATATGGTTTGTGATGAGGTTGGAAAGGAAGTGAATTCCAAATGAGGACCATTGAATTTAAAATGGAACGCCAGGGCCTTGTAAACAAAGGCGACAAGGTTAGGATCATTGAGCGCGAGGGTACCAGCAGCTACAGTTATATCATTGACCCGGCAGTGGCCATGTCCGGCTGTTTTGCCGCACGCTACCGCATCAAATCCGAATACGGCATTGTAAAGGATATCCGTGAAAATTCCAGGGGATTCTACGTGATCGTGGACTTTGATGAGGATGAGCCTGACTAATACCCTGTACCAATCAAACCTGGTACCCTATACCAATCAAACCGCCGGCAAACAAAGGGGGTATGGAACATAAAGCAGTTTCAAAAACACAGGAAATCCCAGGCGGCCAAATCATTGCTGGCAACGTCCCTGACTGCAGGCGCTGCCTGCCTGATCACAGGTACATGCCTGTACCATATGGCCCTAGATGCACATACAGACAAATCCGGGCTTTTAAAGCCTTCTCCCCACGCCAATCCGGTTCCCCAAAGACACCCCCTGGACCTGGAGAAAAGCAAAAAGCTTAGGGAGCAGTACCAGGATGTGGAAATTCTATCCTTTGACCACCTAAAACTCCACGGATACCTGTGCACACAAAAAGGATCCTCCCAGGATACAGACCGCTGGGCCATTCTGGTACATGGCTATGACGACTCGGGTCTGTGGTTTCATGAGGAAGCCCTTGCATTTTACAGACAGGGTTTTCATCTTCTCCTGCCCGATGCCAGGGGACATGGAAAAAGCCAGGGCACTTATGTGGGAATGGGCTGGCATGACCGCCTGGATATTATAAACTGGATACATTGGATCATCCGTCAGGATTCCCGTGCTAAGATCGTCCTTTACGGCGTATCCATGGGTGCTGCCGCCGTAATGATGGCTGCAGGGGAAACACTCCCTGATCATGTAAAGGCTGCGGTGGAGGACTGCGGATACACATCTGCATGGGATGTCCTGAAATACCAGTTAAAAGCCCAGTTCCACCTTCCTGCATTTCCCGCCCTCACCTGCGCGGGCCTGATGACCCGTCTGAAAGCCGGTTACGGGTTAAAGGAAGCTGATGCCCTGAAAAGCGTGTCCAGGACAAAACTCCCCATACTGTTCATCCATGGAACAGAGGACCGGTTTGTCCCCTTTGAAATGTGCAGAATGCTCTATGATGCGTGTAAAAGCGAAAAGGAATACCTTGCAGTAGAAGGCGCCGTCCATGTAAGATCTGCCATGGTTGGCGGCCCAGCATACTGGAACAAGGTATTCCAATTTATCAACAGCTATATATAAACAATCCTACCCAATGGGTATAATCTGCACATTGCCCGAAGGCTCTGAAACAGGAGGAACCGTTGGCGTGGGAAGTGTCTCCTGACCCGGCTTATCCGTGCTGATAAGCGGGTCATTATTTATGGAGGGATTAACAGGCGCCACCGTGGGGGTATTGGATGGTGATATGTCGGATGGCGGAGTAATAATGGGCTGTACAATTGCGTCCGTCTCCTCCGTAGCACTGCTTTCCTCCGGTGCGGTACCGGCCGCCATATCAATAAGTACCCGATCCCCGCTGTTTAACTCAATAGCCTTACTCCAAAGCACGCTGGTAATCCCGCTGCTTCTGTTCCAGTCACAGTCATGCCACAAACAGATGACTTTACCGTCCCTGGCCATCACGATCTCCAGCATGTCATTGCCATCCACATGTTTTCCTGTTCTGGCGGAACTGTCATTGATCCTGTAAATATTTCCATCGCGGGAAATAACGGCAGCCACACCATATGCCTGTTTCCAGATTGCAGGATGGTATTCCCCATAGATCTGGCCCTCATCCTCATAGTAATACATATTCTGCATCACTCCCGGGAAACGCTCCGATACAGCCTGCTTATTCTGCCCATCCATGTCTGTCTTGAATATCTGACTGTACCACTCTCCGCTGGCTGTTTTTTCCACATAACTGCTGTAATAGATCTGGTTATCCACAATACAGTAACTTTGTACACCATAGGTTTCCTTGATAATCCCCGTATCCCTTCCATCCTGCTTCACATTCACAGATGTATTCGTACCGCTTCCTCCCAGATAATATGTTTTGCCGTCAATGGTCAGCTGTCCATGTTTTACATATTTGATCAGGCCGTCTTCCTCGATCCTGTAGATACGGTCCCCAACATTCACACTGTTTCCGCTTTCAGCCACAGCCGGATTGCCCATCTCATCCACCAGATAACAGCTGTCATCCTTAATGACCACAGAATACCTGGCTTCACCGGTTGCCATTTCCGTACCCGAGGTGGCGGAAAGGATCTTCCCTCCCTGGGAATAATAAATAATATCATCCAGGACCAGATACCCTTCTACGTTCTCTGCAATCAGCTCCTTTGTGTTCCTTCCCGGCATCATGCGGAACAATTTATTACAAAGTCCCTTCTCAGCCTCACTGAGACGTGACAGCTGGCTTTCTTTGACCTTAGGCAGGAAATATACGTAATCGCCGTAAGCTCTCATAGAATTCTTTGTAGTGCGTTCTGGCGCCGATTCTCCCCCCAGCACCATGATCTTATTCTCAACTGTCCTGCGGTACATGATGGTCTTAAAAAGACCTGTCCCCTCTTCATCTTTTAAAAAGCACCAGAAGGCATTGGTGCGCACCAAACTGTCCAGGTTCTCTCCCGTGCTCTCCGGCACATAATCCAGATCCGTCTCGATCTTCTTTAAATAACCCTTTGTATCATGGAATGTAAATATCTGTCCCTCCTGTTTCCATTCCCCTGTGATCATAAAACCGTCTTCACCGAAATGGTACAGATATCCTCCAATCTCTTTCCACGCATCTGTAACAAAATTCTTTTCATCCAGATAATACCTCCACCCCTCATCTGTCTCATACCATCCTGCTTTTGGACCCTCGTCCGTATCAATCTCAATGTGGGTCGTCTCCTCAGCCTTTGAAAAATCCAGTTCCTTATAATCGGAGCTGATCTTACCAAATACTCTGACCACCACATAGATGGCGGCTGTCATAACCAAAACAGCTATGAGAATCAGAAATATCATCTTAACTGCCGACTCTTTCTTTTTACGTTGTCTGTTCATCTGATTTTCCTCTGGTCTCTTTTGTTTCATTGCCATTTGTTCTATTCAAAAATACTTTTAAATGTTGAAACATAATTATAGTATCAGACTTCGCTTTGTTTTACAATGAAGGAAATCTTACAATAATACAAAAAACAAAAAAAGCACCCACCCATAAAGGATAAGTGCTGCGTGCCCAGAGCCGGAATCGAACCAGCGACACGAGGATTTTCAGTCCTCTGCTCTACCAACTGAGCTATCTGGGCATCTGATGAGCGTGCCGGGGTTCGAACCCGGGACAACTTGATTAAAAGTCAAGTGCTCTACCGACTGAGCTACACGCCCAGAGTTTTTAAGTTTTTGCAAAAAAAATTGCGGGGGCAGGATTTGAACCTACGACCTTCGGGTTATGAGCCCGACGAGCTTCCAGACTGCTCCACCCCGCGCTAATATATAATTATAAATGTTTTAAAATGTTTTGTCAAGAAACATTTTAAATGGGCGAAGGTGGATTCGAACCACCGAAGGCATTGCCAGCAGATTTACAGTCTGTCCCCTTTGGCCACTCGGGAATTCGCCCTTATTAAGTTAGTATATACACATTTCTAAGAAAAATACGTTAGTGGGGCCTACAGGGCTCGAACCTGTGACCCTCTGCTTGTAAGGCAGATGCTCTCCCAGCTGAGCTAAGACCCCATAGGTATTTTCTTCAGCGTGTATATGAAAGAAAAACGACCCGGAACGGGTTCGAACCGTCGACCTCCGCCGTGACAGGGCGGCGCTCTAACCAGCTGAGCCACCGGGCCATTAAAGGCATATACATACCTTCAAAACCACATATTGAAAACCGAATTGAAACTTTCTTCTTTTCCCTAAACCTTTTGGTTAAGCCCTCGACCGATTAGTATTAGTCAGCT
>NZ_JYHN01000038.1:0-2644 GCF_000954015.1 Clostridium sp. FS41 | reverse complement strand
TCCGCTAAATGGGCATCTTGGTGTGTGGCTGCTCTGCCAGCAGTTCCCCCACTGCCTTTGCAAATTCCCGTTTGAGGGCTGGTATATTATCAATCAGCTCCCCGTTGGTCACCTTCCGCTTAATGCCTTTTTCCTTGCGGTATCCATCTGCATATGCCTGGAAATCTATCCTGTTCTTCCGCATCCTGGCAGCAACTGTGGTGTATGTATTACACCCGAAGTTAGACTTATCACCCCTGGCCATAATAAGAGGCTGTATGATCTCCTGGCGCGTCTTTCCCATCTCTGCTTCCTGGGCCATCCTGCGCCTCTCCATCTCCTTTCGGCTATCCTCCTCCAGGTTTGAGAGGATAGGCTCAAACAATGATCGAAGCTTCTCATCCTCTGATATGACTTCCAGACACGAGGCCCGTTCTGCACCTGTAGCATATTTATAATCCTTAATGGCCTGCTCTGATACAAAACCATAGACATCACGCATTTTCCGATATATCCGGGTCAAAATATTATTAAAATCGGAATACAGTTCTGGGTAATTCTTAACCATATTGTCTACTCTGCGGCGTATTCCAATTTTCCAGGCATAGGCATCCGATATTGGCTCACCCTTTTTTTCGGTTCTTCTCCCACTTCCAGAAGTTTTATGATCCTATCCTGATTATTCTGTATTACCCGAAACTTAGCTTCCATAACGGTTATCATATCCGCTCTCAGTTCCGCAAATTTTTGGTCTATGTAAGACCGATCTAAAAACAATGCACTCCTCTCATTTGGTTTCCCCATATCAATCATCTTCCTCTCATTCCGTCTATAAGCGCCTTCCTGTTCTGCTCCGCTATCAAGTCCCTAACCGATTCTTCTGGGAATGGCAGCTGGAAGGTACGCTCCTTAATTCTGTTTGTTATCCTGTCATCATATCTCAAATCCTGTAGGCACAGATTGCTGGTGTACATAGTAATCAACTTATCCTGATATCGGCCATTAATAATGCTATAAAATCGTTCTCCTATCCAATCCTTTGGCAGTTCTGTGCCGAAATCATCTATCACCAATACCTGGACCGTAGATAATGCCCTTAGCAGGTCACTCTCGCTTCTCTCTTTATCATCCCAGGTGGCCTTAATCTCGTTGATGATCTGCATAGATCCGGCAAACTTAACCTGCATCCTGTATGTACTGACCATTTCGTTTGCTATGCTTGCAGCCATCCGTGTCTTGCCTGACCCTTTGGTTCCCGAATACAGATATAACCCCATCCCGTCCGCCCTCATCCCGTCCAGATTGTCCAGGTAATACTTAATGGCCGCGCATGTATTAACGATTATCTTTCTACCAGCCTCATTGCGATACACATCCAGCCGGAAGGAACGTATATCCAATGCCTTGAATGCCTCTGGGATGTTCGCAAACTCCAGCTTGCGCTCCATGATCTGACGCTCTACCAGCCCGCATAAGCACCGCTGTCCATATTCAATCCCATCGGAATCCCGCCAGTAGATCCACCCGGTACCATGACACTCAGGACAGACATCAGAATCCAGTAAATCCTTCTCCTGCGCCTTCGAGGTAGTCATCATTGTACTTCTGCGTTCCCCCTGTATCCGGCTGACCATTTCCTGTAATGGATCCACCACTTCCACCTCCTGTATAATTTGCATCCAGATAATCCACATATCCGCTGTTGAAGAATGTACTTCCGTTCTGCGGTTTCCTCCATGCAGCATCACGCTTAAGGTCGGACTTATAGCGCTCAATACACCGTATCAACTCTTCCTCCCCCACTTTTAGGAGTTTCTGCTTCTGGGTTTCAGATACCTGCCCTTTCCCCTTTTTGCACGGATACAGTTTCCATAGGGTTTCAAACAGGGCAATTGACTGCTGTTTCCTGTCACCGGATGCACTATATATATTATTTTCTTTCTTTATTTCTTTATTTCTTTCTTCTATTGTTGTCGTTCGTTTGTCGTTAGAATGTCGTTCGCCTGTCGCCTGGGTGTCATCTTGCCTGTCATCTGACTGGTACAAATCATAGTTTTTTATTGTAAATACGCTATATTTGTTTGTCGCCTTGCTTGTCACTTCGCCTGTCGTTTTTAGATGGGAAATTCCGGTCCTAATCTCCCTTTCCGTAAGCCCTGTTTCGTATGCAAGATTCTTGATGGAAGATACGAAGGAACCACGCGGGACAGTTGTACCCATGAATTTTCCATCTTTCCAGTTGGCTTTCAGGAGCATATGGATGAATAAAACTTTTGTGTTAATGTCCTGATACCATTCCCAGTCCAGGAATCTGCGGTAAAGCTTAATATGTCCATCCATCCTATCACCTGCTATCAATGTCCCGTCCGGCTTCCCACTCCTTATACAATGCCATCCAATCTTCCAGGCGCATTGTGACCAACCAGGATCCGCGATTACGGCGGTGGAACACTGAAGGGTAGATTTCCTCGCCGAACGGTAATTTCTCTGCTTCTGTGTCATCTACGGCCTGTTTCATGGCATCTCCAAGGTTAAGTCGCTCTACCCTTTTGCACTCGATATGTATGCCCGGAAGTCCCACCACATCCGCATCCCCATTGGTGCCGCAATACTGCTGGCTCCTACGGCAATTGTATCCATGGTCCTTAAGGAGATTGGCAAGTTC
>NZ_JYHN01000037.1:0-17785 GCF_000954015.1 Clostridium sp. FS41 | reverse complement strand
TTGCCCCCGTCCCCCACATCTCTCCCATCATCCGCTCCCAGGATCCAAATATACCCCAGATACTAAGTGAACAATAATCTTAAGAAATGGCAGGATAAAATTAATAATGAATCTGGTGAAAATCTGTTATAATAACATTCTAAACATCCTGTTTCCGCGGCGCTGTCCGGTCTGCGCCCGGATCGTGATGCCCAAGGGCTTCCTCATATGCCCGGATTGCATGAAAAAGCTGTCATGGGTCCGCCGTCCCACCTGCAAAAAATGCGGAAAAGAGGTTATTGGGGACACGATTGAATACTGCTATGACTGTACCAGGCATAAACGGAGTTTTGAGTACGGACTGTCCGTGATCAACTATGATGAAACTGCAAGCCGGTCCATGGCCGGGATCAAATACAATAACAAGCGGGAATACCTGGATTTTTATGCGGAAGCCATGTTCCGCAGCCTGGGCCCCCGGATAATGCGCATGAAAGCAGATGTATTGCTGCCGGTTCCGGTCCACCCCTCACGGATGAAGACCAGAGGTTTTAACCAGGCCCAGGAACTGGCCGTCAGGCTTTCTGAGAAACTGGGAATACCTGTAAACTCAACAATTCTCAGGCGCAGCAAAAAGACTGCGCCCCAGAAATCCCTGGACCCTTCCGGACGTTTGAAAAATCTGGAGCAGGCATTTATGGCAGACCATCTGCCGCCTTACATACATTCCGTGATTCTGGTGGATGACATATATACCACGGGCAGCACCATTGAGGCGTGTACAAGGATTCTCAAAAAGGCCGGGATTGAAAGGGTATATTTTATAACGATTTTTATCGGCAACGGCCAATAAAAGAAAATATATAAACCATGCTAAGACAATGATACGAGGAAGATGTCCATGAAACGATTTGCAAATTTCAGAAAACAGATAAAAATGATTGCTGCAGCGGTTTTGACAGCGTGGACACTGTGCAGCTTTGGCATTATCTTTTCAGGGGCCGCCGAGCTGCCGGGGGCAGTCACGGAAACTATAAACAGTCAGGAGGAGCTGGTCCAGTGGTACGAAAAACAGACAGGAACCGGCAATACAGTGGGAATCCTGGCAAAGGGATTGGTCATCAATAAGGAAATACGTTTAAGTTCTTCTGCCTCAGCCGGACACGGGCTGATCCAGATCCGGATACCGGAAGGACCTGTAAGGATCCTGGGGCAGGGAGCGCTTATGATCGATGATCCCGGGGTTAACATTATGGGACCACACCACCTTTTTACAGTGGAGGAAAATGGAAAGCTTATACTCGCCCAGGCAGCAATAGGGGTGGAGGATAAAACAAAGCCATCCATCATGTGCAGAACCAGGGAGCAGGTTATCATTAGCGATAAAGTGGAGGGCGCCAGGGAGCTTATAATAGAAGCCTCAGATACGCCCGGACCGGATCCGCTGCCTCCGGATGAGAGCCAGCCGCATCCCCTCCCGGATCCGCCGGAACAGGAAATGGATCCTGAGCTGACAGAAGTCTACTTACTGAACATTGCCAGTGATAAAAGCGGTTCGGCCAGACTGAGCTTTGCAAATATCCCTGCCAATATTACGGGCTTGTACATATCCCGCAGCCCGGATGGAAAGACATGGACAAAGGAAAAAAACAAGCGCACTCTCCCGTCTTCCCAGAATGGCCAGGGCACGGTGGAATATGAAAATTTCCTGAAAGAACCGGACAATACCCTTGACACCAGCATTGTGAATGACGGATACATGATCTACAATTTCCAGTCAGCCAATCACTCCTTTTATATCAAAGTCAGGTTTGAATGGCCGGACGGGTCATGGGAATCCCGGAAAACAAAGGTGGCGGTCCCGGAATATACAGGACAGGGGCTGACCTTTGTTTACGGCGGAGGAAGTTCGGGAGGATATTACGGATCCTATGGAAGTTCAGGGGGAAGTTCCGGCAGAAGTTCCTATGGAAACTACTCCTACAATACACAGGACAGCGAAGGTACCCAGGAAGAGTCCGATGCATCGGAAGGCCCCATCAGCCGCGGAGGCGGAGGACTCAGCTGGAAAGACTTTTTCCCGGATTTCAGCAGATCCGTGCCTGAATCAGTGAAAGGACCGGAAAATGCGTCACCATCCACAGCAAAACAGATTCCGGATCCGGCACAGGGATCAGATCCAACAGACACTGAGGAAGAAGCCTTAGGAAATACAGAGAACGGCCCGGCCGAAGTGCCGGATGAGGAACCGCTTTACCAGGCCGGCGCAGGGGAACTGTCCGAAACACCGGATAATGGTATGCATAAAAAGACATGGACCGGAGTTGCCGCAGCAGTGATTATCATAGCCTGTGCAGGCATTGGGCTGATTTTTTACCGAAGAAAAAAGAAATAAGCAATGACGAAACAATGATGAAAAAGACCTAAAAAACCTTGACGTCCTGGCATTTCTATGGTATAGTAGACGGGCGAATGGAAGAGCTTAGGTCTTTTTTTTATGCTCAAAATTAAGTATCTAAGCAGCAAAATGTGAACTACGATAATATAAGTGGAGGTGGAAGTCGTGCGCACAAAGATTACACTGGCATGTACAGAATGCAAACAACGCAACTATAACATGACGAAGGACAAGAAAACTCATCCGGACCGTATGGAAACAAAGAAGTACTGCAGATTCTGCAAGAGACATACCATGCATAAGGAAACCAAGTAATCCTGTTCAGTAAAGGACGTGATAATATGGAAGAGAATACAGTATCTACTGTAGAAACCACAGAAAAAACGGCCAAGGCTGACAAGGCAGAGAAGAAATCAGCTAAGAAAGAGAAAAAGCCCAGCTTTTTCAAAGGGCTGAAAAAAGAGTATAAGAAGATCGTCTTTGCTGACAAGGAAACAGTAGCAAAACAGACAGTAGCAGTGCTTATCATGTCTATTTTTATCGGTGTGGTGATCGCTGTCCTGGACTTCGTTATGAAGTTTGGTTTGAGCTTTATTCTTTAATTCAAAGGCGAGGGTGATTGTATGTCAGAAGCACATTGGTATGTAGTCCATACCTACTCAGGTTACGAGAACAAAGTCAAGGTCGATATTGAGAAGACAATTGAAAACAGAAACCTTCAGGACCAGATCTTAGAGGTATCCGTGCCCATGCTTCCCGTAGTGGAGCTGAAGAACGGCGTGGAGAAAAAAGCTGACAAGAAGATGTTCCCGGGATATGTGCTCATCAACATGGTCATGAACGATGACACATGGTACGTGGTGCGCAACACCCGAGGTGTTACGGGCTTTGTGGGTCCGGGCTCCAAACCGGTTCCTCTGACAGAAGAAGAGATGGCCAGCCTGGGCTTCCAGAGAGAAGAAGATGTCTTAGTCGATTTTGAAGTAGGGGATATGGTAGTAGTTATCTCCGGTGCATGGAAGGATACTGTCGGTGCCATTAAGGCAATCAACGACAGCAAGAAAACCATCACAATGCATGTAGAAATGTTCGGCCGCGAGACACCGGTTGAACTGGGATTCGCTGAAGTCAAGAGGATGTAAGCGGATAAAAGCAACACACGGAATCAGCTTTTGCAGGGCAAGGGCTGGTGGGAGGGACATTCCCGACAATACCACATAATTTTAGGAGGTGCCTAAGATGGCAAAGAAAGTAACAGGATATATCAAATTACAGATTCCAGCTGGCAAAGCAACACCAGCACCACCAGTTGGACCGGCACTTGGTCAGCACGGTGTTAACATCGTTCAGTTTACCAAGGAATTTAACGCTAGAACAGCAGACCAGGGCGATATGATCATCCCTGTAGTTATTACCGTATATGCGGACAGAAGTTTCAGCTTTATCACCAAGACTCCGCCTGCAGCTGTACTGATCAAGAAGGCCTGCAACATAAAGACCGCTTCCGCAGTTCCCAACAAGAACAAAGTAGCTGTCCTTAAGAAGGCTGACCTTCAGAAGATTGCAGAGACTAAGATGCCAGACTTAAACGCTGCCAGCTTAGAAGCTGCTATGAGCATGATCGCAGGTACTGCAAGAAGTATGGGCGTTACCATCGAGGAATAAGAATTGGTGCATGGATCCGAAGACCCCTGAGCAAGGTTTTTGGATTAAAGTAAAGTCCACGATAGAAAAGAATCGTGGAACGATGCTGAAGCATTTTCCCGTTATATGAACGTGGGAGGGAGATTCCCCGTCAATACCACTAGGAGGTTATAAGAATGAAATCAGGTAAAAGATATGCAGAGGCTATGAAAAATGTAGACCGTACTGCACTTTATGACGTAGCAGACGCAATCGCATTAGTTAAAAAGAATGCATCTGCAAAATTTGACGAGACTGTAGAGGTCCATATCAGAACAGGATGTGACGGACGTCATGCTGACCAGCAGATCCGTGGCGCTGTTGTACTGCCTCACGGAACAGGCAAGACCGTACGTATTTTAGTATTTGCAAAGGGACCAAAGGCTGACGAGGCTCAGGCTGCAGGTGCTGATTACGTAGGTGCTGAGGAACTGATCCCAAGGATCCAGAACGATGGCTGGCTGGATTTTGACGTAGTAGTAGCTACTCCTGACATGATGGGCGTTGTAGGCCGTCTTGGCCGTGTGCTGGGCCCCAAGGGCTTAATGCCCAACCCAAAGGCCGGTACCGTTACCATGGACGTAACCAAGGCTATCAACGATATCAAAGCTGGTAAGATTGAGTACAGACTTGACAAAACAAACATTATTCACGTGCCAGTAGGAAAAGCTTCTTTCACAGAGGAGCAGTTAGCGGACAACTTCCAGACGCTTATTGATGTAATCGTGAAAGCGAAACCAAGCACAGTTAAGGGTGCATACCTTAAGAGCGTTGCCCTGGCCTCTACCATGGGCCCTGGCGTTAAGCTGAATGTAGCTAAGCTGGTTAACTAATCGGTTGCAACCATATAGGTGCTGCCATGGATCTGATGCAGCCGCCGGCATAGCCGCGGCGGTCTCAGCCATGGTAGCATATTTTTATAAAATGAGGCTTGACATCAATCATACATTATGATATGATGCTACAGTATTGAATGCCCTGAGACAGCAGGTACCGTAAGGTGTAAGGCGTAACCGCCTGCCGAGGAACATACAAAACTCTGATTTTTTATGATGAGATTTTGCGAACCTCTCTGTCCATATGGCAGAGAGGTTTTTATGTTTAAATGATTCCATGCTATGACGGTTTTCAATGCAGAATAAAATAAGGAGGTAAACCATTCATGGCAAAAGTTGAATTAAAACAGCCAGTTGTAGACGAAATCAAGGGAGTGCTTGAAGGTGCTGTAGGCGCAGTGATCGTAGATTACCGCGGTCTGACTGTAGAGCAGGATACCCAGCTGCGTAAGAAGTTAAGGGAAGCTGGAGTAACCTACAAAGTATTTAAGAACACCCTGATCAAGCGTGCAGCAGAGGGAACCGAATTTGCAGCCCTTGAACCACAGCTGGAAGGACCGACAGCATTAGCAGTTTCCAAGGAAGATGCAACTGCTCCGGCAAGGATCTTAGCTGAATTCGCTAAGACAGCACCAAAGCTGGAACTGAAGGCATCCATCATTGAAGGAACCTACTATGATCAGGCCGGAACCCAGGTTATCGCTACTATCCCATCCAGGGAAGTACTTCTGGGCAAGCTGCTTGGCAGCATCCAGTCTCCTATCACCAACCTGGCTCGCGTTCTCAATCAGATCGCAGAGAAGAACGGTGGAGCAGCAGAAGCATAAGTTGCTTTTTTCTCATCTGTTCAGACAGTACAGGAGATCATCCGCTGTTTGGAATTAGAAGAAGAAACAGGTATCCGGCAGCATAAGGCTCCGGATTTAAGAAAAGAAACACAGAATATTTAATATTAAACAGGAGGAACATAAAATGGCAAAGTTAACAACCGCTGAGTTTATCGAAGCTATCAAGGAATTATCCGTATTAGAACTGAATGATTTAGTAAAAGCATGTGAGGAAGAGTTTGGCGTATCTGCAGCAGCAGGCGTTGTAGTTGCAGCAGCAGGTGCTGGCGCAGCAGCAGCTGAGGAGAAGACCGAATTTGACGTAGAACTGACTGAGGTTGGTCCTAACAAGGTTAAGGTTATCAAGGTTGTACGTGAAGTTACCGGCTTAGGCCTGAAGGAAGCTAAGGACGTAGTTGACGGTGCTCCTAAGGCTATCAAGCAGGGCGTTTCCAAGGAAGAGGCTGAGGACGTTAAGACCAAGTTAGAGGCTGAAGGCGCTAAGGTTACCCTGAAGTAATTTAACTTTATAATCATATGAAAACAGGTATCGGAGATGGATGGACAGCAGTTCAGCATTTCTCCGGTACCTGTTTTGTTTTTATAAAGTCTTTGCTACCAGGTAACAACCCTGTCGATCAGCAGTCTTTGTTCATCAGAGGAACGCTTAAGATAGATTCGGGTCGTCTCAATGCTCTCATGCCCCATCAGATCCGCCAAAAGGGCGATATCATTAAATCGGTTCAAAAAATTTTTGGCAAACCGGTGTCGAAAGGAATGGGGGTAGACGGTGTTCTCGGGGACTCCGTAACGCCTGGCAAGGGCTTTCAGCTGAAGGCTGATCCCCCGGGGTGAGATGGGCTGCCCGGACCGGTTGGTAAACAGGAAGCCGCTGCTGACACCATTGGATTCCAGCCATTGAAGCCCCTCGGTGCACAAGGATTCAGGAAAATAGATGCGCCTGATCTTGCCGCCCTTTGAGCATAGGTCCATGTAGCCCATCCGCACGTGTTCAACCTTGATCTGGAGCAGTTCGCTGATTCTGGCTCCGGAAGAACATAGAAAACGCACCACAAAATACCAGAACATGTTATGGTCCTGTTTCAGGCCCTTTTTCAGACGCTCATAATCCGTCTGGGATATAACATTATCCAGAAACATTTTCTGCTGCTGCTTTACAGAAGGGAGACGGTATGTTTCCAAAGGAACCTCTAAACCCTCGCCGCACTGCCGGATATACTGGTTAATACCATAAATCCGCGCGTTCACAGTAGCTGCCTTATAATGCTGGATCAGGTATTGCTTATAAGAAAGCAGATTATTCATGGTCAGCTCATCATATAAAGAAAAGTAAAGTCTTACGGAAGCCGTATACACCGTCACAGTGTTGGGGGATACACCGCTTTCCTTCAAAAATCCCTGGAACAGCAGAAGGCGGTTGTCTTTTTCAGGGATTGTCCTGTTTGTAACAGATATATCACACATAGGAATTTCCTTTCTACCAATTCACTACCTTATTTATAATTGCATACTGTTCCGTGCTGCTGCGCCGCAGATATATTCTGGTGGTTTCAATACTCTCATGCCCTAAAATGTCCGAGAGAAGGGCAATATCCCCGCATTTCTCAATAAAGTTTTTGGCGAACCGATGGCGGAAGGAATGGGGATACATTACATCCGGGTTCAAGGCATAACGGGCAGAGAACATTTTAAGCTGGGAACGGATCCCGCAGGGAGACAGCGGATCGCGGTAGCGGTTTAGAAACAGCGCGCCCTTATGGCGGTTTTCCGAAGCAGTCCAATCCATCAGGGCTTGTTTCAGGACAGTGGGAATATAGATCCGGCGCATTTTATTTCCCTTGGAATAAATATCCTTTTGTCCTGTATAAACGTCCTCTACCTGAAACATTACAACCTCACTTACACGGACTCCCGTGGCGGTGATCAGCCGGACCAGGTAATAGTATGTGAATTCCTCATCCTCATAAAGACGCCGTATAAGATATTCATAGTCGGCTTCACTGATGATCTTGTCAAGGAATGTTTTCTGCTGGATCCGTACCATGGTCAATGGAGGAATGGAAGAGTCTTTTTGTTCAAGGAAGGAATTTAATGCGCGGATCCGCAGGTTTACGGTCTGGGGTTTATACTGATCCATAAGCTGGATCTTGTATTTTTGCAGATTGGCTGATGTCAGCCGATGGTACATTTGGTAAAATTGTTTTACTGAATATAGATAAACCTGGATCGTGTTTGGGGCCAGATTTCGTGAGGTTAAATATTGTTCAAATTGCTTTATATCTGATGGCAGCATATTCAATTCCTCCTTCCAAATTGACTTTAGGTGGAAGTATAGCAGTGAAATTTAATGCAAGTCAAGGACTTTAGACAAATGTTAGGGTCTTGTTACGGTTTTGAGATAAAAATAATGGCATACGTTTATATTTCACAAAATGTTCACAGTTTTAAGGACAAAAAAACCCGGGCCATGTAATGGTCCATGACCCGGGAATGCGGGAGCGGAAACTAAAGGCCGGGGCCTAAAACAGCAGTATTCAGAGATGATTCCTGGCCATCCCAGACACCATTAGCATCCACATAATATCCGTCAGGCGTTTGTGTTTCGGTTTCCATATAGGCGCCTATATTAAAATAATACCACTGACCGTCTGTATCCTGTATCCATCTGGCTGCTGCATAAGAGCCATTTTTCATAAGGTATCTCCAGCCGTTTTCTGTTTGTGTCCAACCGGGGATATAATTTTTTCGCTCCCCTCTGTCATTAACATAATATCCATCAGGGGTGACGGTGTCAGCCAGCATAAAGCCTTCTGGGTCCATGAAATACTGCTGATCGTCCACAACAAGCCAGCCGTTGGATATATATGTTCCATCAGTTTGTCTGTAACGCCATTGTCCATCCTCCTGGTACCAGCCGGAGGTAAGGGTTCCATCATAGGCTCCGGCATCTGTTCCGTCCACATTGATTAGATATTTTCTTACTTCAGCAGGCAGATCGGATACATTCACACCGGAGGGGAGGCTGACAATATCCACATACCGTTCCTTGGTAGAAGAATTTCCGTTGTTGGTAACAAGGACCATGCGGGTCACAGCCTGACTTCCTTCGGGAATAAGGGAGCTGTTTTCTGGGATCCCCCAAAGGCCGTCTACATTGACAAGGGACGGGACCTCGCCCCAGGGACGGGGGAGGGTGGGGGAAAATGTATAAGCATAGTCATATCCTCTGTTAAGTATGACATCCTGCTCGGCAATGGTATTTCCTCCTGCCAGGATGGCAAAATACCGGCCGTTTCCGCAATCCACAGGCCGCCAGGTAAAAAGATATGCCCCGCAGTTTTCCATAACGGTCGTATTGGTTTCCGTTTCCGCATAGGTTATAAAGCTGTTGGTTAGAGCCGCGGATGACAAAAGGACCGCAAAGGTAAATGCTGAAATTGATGCTGAAATTGGTTTACGTATCATGATAAGGGACCTCCCGTAAATTTTGTGGGCAGACTGGCCGGAAAAAAACGTCATGACCAACTTGGTGTATAGTAGCAGCCATGACGTTTGTTCCGTTATTTAATTTGCTGTGAGTACATATCCTTTGCGGAAACTAGTCTTCCAGATAAATTGCCATGATCTGTCCGCGGTTATTTGTTACATAGTAGTAATCGCTGCCATCCTTGCTTCTGCTGCGTCCGTCAATAACTTTGCCTGAAGTATTGATCAGGATATAATCTGATCCCAGACCGGATGCGGTAGTGTAGCCGCCGTTTCCGTCCTCAGCAGTTCCAAAAACATACAACTCCCTTAGATCATCAGCGTCTTTATTCAGATTGCTGATACCGAACATGTCGCCCATATCAGCGCTTCCAAGGGTGCTAACAGGTACATTTACATAGTTGGAAGAATCCACAGCTGCCAATAATCCATCTACATCATCCAGCTTTGTAAAGCTGTCGCGTTCCTTATCTGCATCCTTGCCGGCAGCTACGGTAACCGTATCTCTTACAATAACCTGATATTTTTCATCAGAGCCAGCTTTGAGCAAAAGTCCGGACTGGTAATACCTGTCATCCTGTTCACCGGAGATACCGGCACCCCTTCTGCTTCCGGAGCGTTCAAAGTAGAACGTGGTGTTATCGCCGTCAAATGAGAGAGTTGTTCTGCCGGTTTTCAGTGAACCATCGCTGCTGTCGCCGAAATAGTAGCATTTATAACCCATTCCCTCAAGCACTGAGGCATTTTCCATAAAGTCATCCTCATTGTCAAATGGATAATTATCATTGTCATCCGCAAGAACTTCAATATAATCACTGTCCTCAAGGATGAACTTCAGTCCGTTGACCATGCGGCCGTCATTTCTGAAAGCGTATCTTCTGCCATTGATGGTCTTGAATTCACCGGCATAGATATTGCCGCTTCCATCTGCATAGTACCAGTTGTCTTCATCATCATCATAGCGATCCCGGTCAAGCATTTCGGCAGCAACAACCCTGAACCATCCTCTGCTCACCCTGGACCCGTCTTCCACACTGTTAAAGTATCTCCAAGCCTGGGAATACTGGGCGCGGCTTGAGGTTGCCAGTGAATTTCCGTCAGAAGTAGTGGCTTTTTCCGTATCCATGGACCACTCAGCGGTCATTGCACCATACTGGTCAAAGGCATAACGCCTTCCGTTAATGGTTCTTTCCTTCTGGGAATCGCCGTCATCAGCCTTGATTTTTTTACCGTTAGAGAGGAAATAGAACCATCTGGTCTGATCCTCATCTTCGGAAAATACTGGGGAGATCCACTCATAGTCACCGCTGGTAGCTTCATCATAAGTGATATCCAGCTGGAGCCATCCGGTTGTCATGGCACCGTCATCTTCGCCGCCGAAATAGTAATCACCTTCAAGGAAGGCATCTCCGTCCGAATTGTCAACACGTTCTGCACTGTCGGCATTTACCCATCCATAGAGCATACGGCCCTCGTCATCAAATGCATAACGTCTGCCGTTTATTGTTTTTAAGGAAACCCGGTCGCTGCTACCGTTTGTCATGGCCCGGCCATTTGCCTGGAAATAGTACCAGTAGTGGTCCGTTTCATCATCATCTCCGGCATCCTCATTATCAACAGCAACCCACTGATTAGTTACCATTGCTCCGCTTGCATCCACATAGTAATAGTGGTCACCATCCTCGATCAGCTGGTCAATGGCCATGTCACCTGAATCATCCAGGTAATACCAATTGTTGCCGGATCTTGCCCACTGATCGGTAACCCTGTTCTCGCTTCTGTCATAGTATACCCAAGTGCCGTCTTCCTCAGCCCAGCCTACGGCTGCGAAAGAAGTCATGGATGCACCGATGGCGAGCAGCGCTGCTGTTGACAACACAGCAACTAATTTTGTCTGCTTTCTCATAATTAATGCACTCTCCTTTTTCTTTTTGAAAAAACTTTTTGAAATTCCTTTTTGCATTACGAGTTGATTATACTTCTAGTAAGGAAAATTATAATGACCAAGAATGTAAACGCTTACAATTTCTGCATCAAACCCCTTGCATAATTTTGAATAATGTTGTATAGTATTCTCAGAAATAAAGCAACAGTGCTGCATACCATATAATGTAAGCACTTACAAAAAACAACAATTCTATAATCCTATGGAGGTAGCAGATCATGAGCAATAATGTAAAAGAGACAGTGATCCAGTTTGGTGAAGGCGGATTCTTACGTGGATTTGTGGATTACTTCTTCCACAAACTTCAGGAGAAGGGTTTATATGACGGTAAAATTGTAGTAGTCCAGCCAATTGAAAGAGGAATGTGCCAGATGCTGGCGGACCAGAACTGTGAATACAATCTGTTCCTGCGCGGCATTGACAATGGTGAGGTGGTTAATGAGCATACCCATGTGACCTCCATATCCAGAGCCCTGAATCCATACACCCAGTATGAGGAATATATCGCACTTGCTGAAAGTCCTGACATAAGGGTACTTGTATCCAACACCACAGAGGCTGGAATTGAATATATTGGAACAGAGAAGCTCACGGACATGCCCCCAAAATCATATCCTGCAAAACTGTGTCAGTTCCTATATAAAAGATACAAGGCAGGATTAAAGGGATTGATCCTTCTTCCCTGCGAACTGATCGATGACAATGGTGATAATCTGAAGAAATGCGTTCTCCAGTACGCGGATCTCTGGGAACTGGAAGACGGATTTAAGGATTGGATTGAAAATGAAAATGATTTCTGCAGCACTCTGGTGGACCGTATTGTAACCGGTTATCCCAGGGATGAGGTGGAGGAACTGACCAAGCAGATCGGCTACGAGGATAAATTGATCGATACAGCCGAGATCTTCCACCTGTGGGTGATCGGCGGTCATCATGAGGATGAACTTCCATTCCGGAAAGCCGGCTATAATGTTGTTTGGACAGATGATGTACATCCTTATAAGAAGAGAAAAGTACGCATCCTGAACGGCGGCCACACTTCCATGGTCCTGGGTGCATACCTTTACGGCCTTGAGACAGTAGGCGAATGCATGAAGGATGAGAAAGTGTCTTCCTTCCTTAAGAAATGTATTTTTGAAGAGATCATCCCCACAATTGGAGATACAGAAGATAACCGCAAGTTTGGCGCGGCTGTCTTAGAACGCTTCTCAAATCCATTTATCAAGCATCTTCTGTTAAGCATTGCCCTGAACTCCGTAAGCAAATTCCAGGTACGCGTTCTTCCCACCATCCTGGAGTACAAGGAAAAGTTCGGCAAATACCCGGCGGCCCTGACATTCTCCATGGCAGCCCTTATATCCTTCTACCGCACCGATAAGGCAAATGACGGCGAGGAGATCCTGCAGTTTATGAAGACAGCCTCTGTGGAGGATATTATGAAGCGTCAGGATTACTGGCATGAAGACCTGAGCGAAATGATCCCCATGGTTCAGGAGTACTATGATCTGATCCAGAGCAAGGGAATGTCAGAGGCTTACAGCACGATTCTTGCGAAATAATTGCGATAAATAAAACTGGTTAAAAGTGGTACCTGATATCAAAAATCGGGTATCACTTTTTTATATCCCCAAATTGTACAAATATAAGTACAATTTCTGTAAAACCTTTGTTTTCCGTAATAATTACGTAAGAAAATGCACAGGTAAATGTTATGGTATTTTCCCCAGATTTATACTATACTAAATGCGTGTGATGGAGTTGGTATCCTTCATCTGGTAAATTGTCTAATTTGCGCATTTTTAGTAGAAATTGCAAAAAATGCAAAAAAACTATTGATAATTTTCCTTATCCGAAGTATAATCAACTCGTAATGCAATAAAGGAATTTCAAAAAGTATTTCAAAAAGAAAAAGGAGAGTGCATTAATTATGAGAAAGCAGACAAAATTAGTTGCTGTATTATCAACAGCAGCACTGCTCGCTATTGGTGCATCCATGACATCTTTTGCGGCTCAGGGTTGGGCTGAGGAAGATGGTACTTGGGTATACTATGATAGGAATGGCGACAGAGTAACCGATAAGTGGGCAAAGTCCGGTAATAACTGGTATTACCTGGATAGCGATGGCGAGATGGCTATCGACACCCTGATCGAGGATGGCGACAACTACTACTATGTAGATATCAATGGCGTTATGGCTTCCAATCAGTGGGTAGCTATTGACAACGAGGACGCTGGTGAGGATGATGAGCCAGAGCATTACTGGTATTACTTCCAGGCTAATGGTAAGGCTTTAAAGAACAGCGGAGACAATGTATCTTTAAAGACCATCAATGGCAAGAAATATGCATTTGATGATGAAGGTAAGATGCTGTATGGCTGGGTTGCTAACGATAACGCAGAGCGTATCGATAACACTGATGGCGATGCTTTCAAGGATGGCATTTATTACTTCGGCGGCGAAGATGACGGTGCTATGACCGTTGGCTGGCTGCAGATGGATATCACATATGAGGAAGCAACAAATGATGAGTACAAGTATGTTGCTCCTGTATTTACAGATGATGAGGATCAGAGCCGTTGGTTCTACTTCAAGTCTAATGGTAAGAAGATTTATGCTGATAACGGCGAAGAGACCAAAGAGAAGACCATTAATGGTAAGAAATATGCATTTGACCAGAATGGTGCAATGGTAGCTGAGTGGTCCATGGACGAAACCAAGGTTGCTACAGCTGATATGCCAGCTACACCAGGTAAGGCAAGCACTGCTAAATACTCTCAGGCATGGAGATACTTCAACAGCGTTGAAGATGGTTCCCGTGTAAGCAAGGGTTGGTTTAAGGTAGTATCTGCTGAATACCTGAACGAAGAGAAATATAATGATGATGAAGATGCATGGTACTATGCAGATGGTAGCGGCAATCTGTATGCAGGCGAATTCAAAACCATTAAGGGCAAGAAGTATGCATTCAGAAATGATGGCCGTATGATCAATGGTCTGAAGTTCATCAATAAAAATGATCTGACCAAGGTATATGCAGATGATGATAACGATCATCCATTTGATACTGAAGATGATTTCATCGACAGTGCTCTGTGGTATACTGCAAACGGTTATAGCTGCTATTACTTTGGTGGTGGCGATGACGGTGCTATGAAGACCAACAAGACTTCTATTTCAATCGATGGCGACAACTTCAACTTCTACTTTGAAAAGTCTGGCTCTGACAAGGGTGCAGGTGTAAATGGTGAGAAGGATGACAAGTACTACTTAGGTGGTATGCTGCTGAAGGCTGGCTCTGATGATAAGTATCAGGCTATTCAGTATGTAGATAAGGCTGGAGAAGAAAAGGGCTGGAAGAAGTTAGATGATGCTCAGGCTGTTATTGATCTGCATAAGGTAACAAGTGACGTAAGCCAGGCCAATGTTGATGCTGCTAAGAAGGCTGCATCCTCCTTCAATAAGAAGGTTGACGACCTGAAGGAACTCTACGTTCTGCCTGATAATGAATTAAAACTTATCAATACTTCTGGTAAAGTGATTGACAAGAAGGGCAAGAGCAAAGATGGTAATGACTATGTTTACGTAACCGATAACAAGGGTGTAATCAGAGTTATCTATGTAGAAGACTAATTTGAATGGTTTGTATCCAATCAATTAATTAAAATTTAAGGGGGAAGCGTTGTGACTGATGATTTTATAATTATTAGTCGCAACGCTTTCTTTTATTTTTCAGGAGGTATCTACTATATGTTAAAAAAGCAACTTGCTATACTTAGCCTTGCTACAGCATTGACTATGGGAACTGCAATTTCATCATTTGCTAGTACAGCAAACAGCATAACAATGGAAAATAGTGGCGCATATTTGTTTGAGTGGCGTCCAGTAGACTGTGGTGACGGTGTGTCTTTTGCTATTCTTGTGGGCGGTAATACAGTCAATGAGAGAGATGTCATTTTAAATCGTGGTTATGATTATGCTTATACCTTTGAACCATCGGCATATCCTCGTCCGTGGGGGACAGCGCCAGATTTAGTGAATATAGATGGTGTCTGGGGAATCCCCGAAAACTGGTCAATCCTTCCAGAGGGAAGCCAACCCACAATGCAGATTGTACTCAAAACAAATTACAAAAACCTTGATACAGATAAACGGTACATTCATGTAGTCCATCTGCCAGGCAATGTGGACTCTTCCACCCTTCCTGCTGAAGTACGTAAGTATCTGATTAATGTAGATGGTTCTGATGCCGGCGCATATGAGGGCACGGAAACCAGTGGCTGGACAAAAAATAGTAACGGACAATGGACCTATAGAAAAAGTGACGGTACTTTTGTAACAAACAGTTGGCTCACAGTTGATGAAAAAACATACTATATGGATGAAAATGGAATCATGTTGGCTGATACATATGCACCAGATGGAACCTATTTAAATCCAAAGGGTGAAAAGGTTGGTTATAAGCCGGGCTGGGTGGCTGATGGAAGTGGCTGGAGATATATCCAAAAAAATGGTTATTATGCAGCTTCCACCTGGTTACAGGATACTGACGGTAAGTATTATTATTTTAATATTGGCGCTTACATGGCCGTTGATACCACCACGCCAGACGGCTACCGCGTAGATGCTAATGGTGTGTGGGACGGTCAGGCAAGTACAATCGTCAATGAAGTAAACCTTGGACCTGGAGTGTCATCTGCTACGGGATGGGAATCAGTGGGTACTGATTGGAAATTTAAGCAGGAAGATGGTACATATGTGACCAATGCTTGGAAACAGGTTGATGAAAAATGGTATTATTTTAATGAAAATTCATTAATGGTTACGGATCAGACCACGCCTGACGGTTATTATGTTAATGCTGATGGTGTTTGGATACAATAATAAATCATTGTAACTTAAAGGACGAACTCCAGAGAATGGATATTCTTTGGGATTCGTCTTTTATCAAAAATAAGGTCACGATAGATAACGGAAAAAATGAATTCTTATTTACTCTAATTCACATATCTGATCATAAGATATTAATCCCATTTTATTACTCTTATCTTTTGCATAATCTATAACAGATTGTGTAAAACCACTTTTAGAAAAGAGCAAATAGTATTTCTCTGAAAATTGAAACAATTCTCCCCTCTCAATCAAAACATGAACTACATCCATATCAATAGGTGCGTTCCTCCACTTACATTCGCCAAATAAGGCGGACGAGTCCTGAACCGCCATGATATCTATTTCTTCCTGGCATTTTTTCTTTGGGTTATTTCCCCACCATCGTCCAACATTTCCAATGGCAAAGGGCAAGGTTCCATACACTCTATGATGAAATAAATATTGTTGGCAGATATTCTCAAATATTTTCCCCATGAAATTATTGATCTGGGGCTTTACCAATGTATTGTAAATGGTTTCGCCGACTCCCCGGGTAATACTGCTTAAATTAGGACGTACAAAACGATACCAAAACAGAAACATACTATCCTCAAGCTGATATAATGTTTTTCTGCTGGTGGAGTGCTCTGTTATAGGAATCTCTTTTCGTACAATGCCTAAAGAGATCAATGAGGATATTTGATTGCTGCACCCACTGGTTTCCAAACCCACCTTTGTTGAAATATCATTCAATCTGCTGGCACCACTTGCTATTGCAGAAATAATAGAATGATAGGAAGCTGGCTCTTTTAATTCCTGCTTTAAAAGATTTATGGGTTCTTCAAATAAGCGTCCACTTTCGTCAAAAAACAAATCAATAATATTTCTATCCAGGCTTTCGTTACATTTGATCCTAGAGAGATATTCAGGTATTCCCCCGGTAACACCATATAGAACTGCCTGATCTTCGTCTGAGAAGCCTAGAAGCAAGCTGCGCGCCTCAAAGAAGGTGAATGGATGTATTTTAAACTGAGCCGTTCTGCGGCCATACAGAGGGCTTTTATAGCCTAATACCTGCTCCTCCATAAAGCTCATCGAAGAACCGCATAGGATAAGAAAAAGTTTACTGTTTTTCCAATACTGATCAATATGGCTTTGAAGCATAGAGGATATTGCAGGATAGGATGCTGCAAGGTATGGGAATTCATCAATAGCAATAATGATGCGTTCCTGTTTTTTACATAAACCATCTACATGATTTAACATATTATTATAATCCGTAAATTCAGAACAGGCCGCCTCTGTCCCTGTTGACAATAGAACCTTGGATAAACCCGATAAGTTCTCCTTACGGGTACCCTCAATTGCCATGTAGTACACAGCCTGCTTATTCTTAATAAATTCATTGATCAGAGTTGTCTTGCCAACTCTCCTTCTTCCATAAAAAACAACAAACTCAAATTGATTGCTGTTATAAAGTGATTCTAATTTTTTCAGCTCGCGCTCACGTCCTACAAACATAGAATACCTCCATTATACTAATCATACAATTACTAATTGATTGATTAGTAATTGTATGATTAGCATATCACTTTATAAGGATATTTTCAAGATAAATACTTCTTATTAAATAGACACTTTTCGCATTAATTATATAAGTTTGTATGGTTTGTATATGTCTTTCTATAATTTTCCTTATCCGAAGTATAATCAACTCGTAATGCAATAAAGGAATTTCAA
>NZ_JYHN01000036.1:0-1146 GCF_000954015.1 Clostridium sp. FS41 | reverse complement strand
TGTTGCTGTGTGGCTTTCCATCATAGCTGAAGCTTTCGCTTGCTGCTGTAATGGTTACTTCCTTTGGTGTTACGCTTAAGGTTCCGTTCTGAGGTGTGATCTTGTACTTAGCCGTCACATCCTCATCACCGTTCATTACCTTATAGCCTTCCCTCACGGAATTGTTTCCTTCATGTGTGTCTGCTACATTAATTACACTTCCGACTGCTTCCGCTACCAGACGATCACCCATTTCCAGAGTTCCTTCTGTCACGGTCACTCCTGCATTGCTGTGCTCGGTTCCGTCATACGGGAAGCTCTCGCTTGCTGCTGTAATGATGATCTCAACCTGCTCGCCGTATTCCATTGTCAGGCTTCCATTTACATACTGCACGTTGTAATTGCTTTCCTTACCACTTGTAAATGTATGGTTCACCACCTTGTTTTCCACTGGACTCTGACTCGGATATTTGATGCTTCCTTCAACAACTGCCCTCAGCCCATCTCCACCAAGCAGTCCTTCAACTTTATAGCCCGGATTGCTATGACTCTTTCCATCATATTTATAATCCTTACTGTCTGCTGTGATCGTTACATCCTTTGGTGTTACGGTCAAGGTTCCGGGCTGAACTGTGATGCTGTATTTCTCTGTCACATCCACGCTTCCGTTCATCACCTTGTAGCCGTCCTTCACAGGGTTGTTACCAGTGGATGTATCTGCTACATCAGTCACGGTACCGGTCGCTTCTGCTACCAGGTAATCTCCTTCTGCCAGAGTTCCTTCTGTTACGGTTACTTTTGCATTGCTGTGCTCAGTTCCGTCATATGGGAAGCTCTCGCTTGCTGCTGTGATGGTGATCTCAACCTGCTCGCCGTATTCCATTGTCAGGCTTCCGTCTACGTACTCCACTTTGTAGTTACTATACTCACCGCTGGTGAATGTATGGCTTACCACCTTGTTTTCCACCGGACTCTGATCCGGGTACGTGATGCTTCCCTCTACCACTGCACTTATGGCATCCGTTCCTATCATTCCGGTCACTTCATATCCACTATTGCTGTGTGGCTTTCCATCATAGCTGAAGCTTTCGCTTGCCGCTGTGACCGTTACTTCCTTTGGTGTTACGGTCAAGGTTCCGGGCTGAACTGTGATGCTGTATTTCTCTG
>NZ_JYHN01000035.1:0-1581 GCF_000954015.1 Clostridium sp. FS41 | reverse complement strand
CTGGAATCACCGTCCCTGTACTGATAATCGGCTGGGGATAATCTGGGCTGGGGGAGGGCTTGCCGCCGGTATAGGGTTCCCAAGGCTTTGCTGTTGCTCCTTCGTTTAGCATAACCTGCGGTTCCGTGATGTAATCCGAGGAATCCTGCTTACGGAACGATATTCCCAGGAATCCCTCCTGTGTCAATGTACAGGTATATCCCGCGCCGTCCGCAATACTGGTACTGCTATTGTTTAGTATCCCGTCAATGACTGTTTTTACGATCATTACTCCGCCAGGAACTGATAATGTATATGTGCCGATCGGAAGACTAAGCCAGACTGTCCGGTAATTATTGTCATTGGTCCTGGTCCCGTTAGCGTTTGTTAAAAAGCCCGGATATATATTGCTATCTTGTAACAGCTGCGCCCCGGTCGTACTCACCTGCTCACTCTCTCCGCTTATCCGCAGGTCAGGTATCGGCGCCTCCCACGCATCTCCCACGCTGACCCGCCCAGTACCGGATGCAGAGCCGATCAGGGCATTGGCATACTGTAAATCGCTCTCACGCTTGTTGTAGCCCACAAATGTCTCTTTTTGGCTCTCCACATAGTCCTTATTCTCTGCCAGGGCCTGTGCTGATGCATCCGCAGACTGTGCTGCTGCCGTGGCTGATCCAGCAGCCGCAGTCTTGCTGGCCTGGGCGTCATTGGCGTATCCCTGGGCAGTGGATACCTTACCCTCCATCTGCGCCACGAATTGCTCATACCAGGACGGGTCCGGCTCCGGTATACCCCCGCCTATCTCCAGGCCGTCATGGATGGTGTAAGTTGCCGGCAGGGTTTTCCAGACGGTCCGGTCTCCCACACTGTCCGTCCCGGTTGCATAGATCATCATCTGGATTGATCCGGGCTCCTGTGTTGCCTGTCCCGGTATCATCCAACACATCCTGACGTAATTGTCCGACCAGGATACATTACAGGGTACGCCGTCACTGCCGCCGTAGACTGTCTGGTAGTGGATGTACAGATTTTGCTTGGTCAGATCCATTGCATCATCATATCTGGGCAGCTGGAAGCCCACAAACTGGGCATTTTGCTCGCCCTTTACTGATACCTGGTCATTAAAGTCTGCAATACGCTTGTTGGTGACCGGGACATACTCCGGCTCCGCGTACATGGTGTAGGATGGATAGTTATTATCTTTGGTCCACGTCTCATCCCCGGCTGCATAAGCCTGTCTTGTAAGGATCTCGTCTACTGTTGCCATGCCTGTCCACTCCCCCTTTCCTGTTTGATCGTGATCAGATTAGTTGTGATCCGCTGCCCGTTCTCACGCTGGCCGACCACCCCTATTTTAAATTGATCACAGGGCGTTATCTCATCAGGTACAATGCAGACCCCATCCCTGATCAGTCTGCCAACCTCCGGGGATTGC
The DNA here is from genome assembly GCF_000954015.1 of Clostridium sp. FS41. Taxonomy (NCBI): domain Bacteria; kingdom Bacillati; phylum Bacillota; class Clostridia; order Eubacteriales; family Clostridiaceae; genus Clostridium; species Clostridium sp. FS41. Next base: position 164 of record NZ_JYHN01000035.1, on the reverse strand, counting down.
AGATACGGGTAAAAAGCTGCCACCCGGACCGTGCCATCCCAATCGGGGCCGAACTCAAACGCTGTTTGCAGGTAACCGGATGTGCCTGCGATAATGTTGCTAAAATCACAGCCAGGAGCCCTCGTCAACTCCTGGCCGGATACTCTAAATCTTAGTGTCCTCAT
>NZ_JYHN01000034.1:0-43014 GCF_000954015.1 Clostridium sp. FS41 | reverse complement strand
CTTGCACAAAGGCATGTGGAATTTAGTCTCGCACACTATTTTCAGATGCCCCGTTGGCATGCAAAAAACATCAAAACTGGGTGCTTATAGATTCATTATAAGGCAAATATATGAATTTGTTAAGGTGCAAAGTGGAAGTTAATTCCGCAAATTTACTGGAATAGTCCACAACTGGAATTTAGTTTTTCATTTAAGTGTCTTGCATTGAAAACTTGTATTAAAGACTCAAATCTGCAGCTCCTGTCCAATCTGACTTCCTCCCAGGCAGTCCCGCCGAAACTCCTCTTCCGTTTTTATGAACAGGTTGTCATTATTATCTGTATCCCAGAACCCAATATAAATCTCACCCTTTTCCGTCCGAATAGGTCGGTAAAACAGTTCTTCTCCCCAGCCGCTATCTGCCATCGCCTTCCACTCTTCCATCACAGCCGCCAGCTCCCGGTCATTTAATTCTCCGTAAGTTCGTATTGTAAGCACACCCCAAAGGCTGCCGGCATATGTCTCTACATCTGGCATCATAGAAGCAACCCTTTTTTTAAGCAGTTCAGAAAACAGATATTCTGCCAGCCCACTCTCGGGACAGCTTTTTAAGCTGGCCTGGATCTTTTCCCGAATCATGCTTTCATATGAGAGAAGCTCCTCCCCGCTTAAAAGGTCCGGCACAAAGGATTCACTTCCATTCCAATAGGCAGTTACAGCCAATGAATTGTACAGACGGAGCTCCTGAATAGATGGACTCAGTTCCTGTATCGGATGCGCCTTACAGATCAGCGTACCAAATGTTGTCTCCACCGGCCCATTCTCTTTCATTTTCTGCAAACCAAATTCTTGGAGACGGACATATGGTTCCAGCTCTTTCTCGATGTAAATCTGATGCAAATTCAGCAGATACTTTGCATAGCCCTCCGCTGACAACTCCTGAACCGGGAGGAATTCATAATCTTTATAATTACGGATAATCTGACACGCTGCATCTGCATCCCTGGGAACCTCCGCCTCCAAGGAAGCCAGAAGTTTCTTTCTTGACACAGTGGTTTTATCCACCAGGTTCTGTATCTCCATTGCAATCTGGTTCAGCTCCCTAAATGTGAGCCGCGGTGGCAAGAACTGATCCAACTCCCAGATATTGCTGAGATAGTCTGCCACCTCATCAACGTCATATGTTCTGCACTTCTCCTCCAGGGCCTCCAGCTGTTTCTCCGTCATGGGGAAGTAAAAACAGCTCTTTTCCGAATACCTCTTATCAAATGCCAGATACATCCGGAATACTGCCGCTCCAGGCTGCACCACTTCCGGATTCTGCTTCGTTCCCACTGCCGGTTTTGGCGCCTTGATTCTTGTTATGAGTCCCTCATCTGTCAATCGCTCACTGGCTTTCATATTCAAACGGCCATATGTCTCATAATCAAAATAGCCGGTCAGTTCCACCGGCAGCCTTCTTCCCTCCCGCTCAAACAGATAATACCCATACTGCTCCAGCGATTTTATCTCTGGATAGCATTCGTACTGATCTAAATGATCCATTGCCTCCACAATCCGCAGCAAAGAATCCGGCTTTTCATTCTGCAGCACAGTCTCGAAGATAGCCCGCTCCTGTTCCGACCAGGAACCAATCTTTGCAGCAAGGTAGTTTAACTGCCCAAGGTTTGAATTCTGGAACACAAATTCTCCAATTAACAGACGTGCCAGACCGGCCACCGGCGCTTTCACATCCCCTATGAATGGAATCATCCTGGAAGGATGGTACCCGGCCAGCTCCTCCAGGACATGCTCTGCCTGTTCCTCCGAGGCCGGCAGCTTTATCCAAATTCCACCATCCCAGTTTTCACGCTTTACAAACACTTTCATTTAAGCCCCACTCCCTTCCTTATTCCTTCTATATAAAATATGGTTCCGATGATTTAAGTAAGAATATTACCCGGCAGCGCTCCCGCCTGTTCATTCTGCCTCTGAGATTCTCCTTCCTTCTGCCCCTGAACCAGTTCTTCCGACTGAAACAGAGACAAATATCCATTGACCGCCTCTGCTATCTTCTGGTAGTCCGCCTCATCTATCTCACAATTCCACCAGACAGAATCCTTATACGAGCTCAGTTCCGGTCCTGTCATCCGTTCCCCTTCCGTTTCTTGTTTCAGACCGGTCACATCACTGATTAAAAACTTCATCTGGTCCACCAGCCCATTGGTCCGTTCTAGCACTGAAACGGTAAGACGGGTATATCCACTGTCCAGGAAGCCTTGCCCCAACTCAATCTTCCCTCTGAGATTCTCCTCCAGTCTCCCATAGCAGGCTTTCCCCACATAGTGCATATCCTGCATTGCAATCCGCCCTTCAAACATCTTTTTCAACTCTTCCGATACCATTCTGCTGCTCCTCCACTTCTATCGTTCCTGTAATCCCTGTAATGCCAACAATAAAACCCCCAGCCGTGATTGGGATATCACACAGTGTCTGGGGACTTTATTCTTGCCACTGTCAGGATCCCGGCAGGCAGGAATCCTTTGATTCTGCCGCCGGTCTTAGTCATAATCGTTGATTGTCTGTGTCATCACAATCCCTGAGTGGAACTGGATTTCAAGCTTATCTTCGCTGATTACCTTGATGGCTTTAATCAACCGCCTGACCAGTTCATCATCAAACTGGCGCTTTAAATAGTTGGTCTTTTGGATGTACTGGCCCATGCCTTCCACTCTCTGATCGTAAGCTTCGGCCAGCTGCTTTTCCCGAATCAACTCCGTCCTTTTTTTCTTGAAGGCCCGGATCTGGTCCGCGATCTCCCGGTACGCCCGGTCGAACTCTTCATCGGCGCTCTCCGTTTTGGCGCTGTCCTCGATTAATGCCAGCATCTGTTTCTGCAGCGCATCGATCTTCTCATCATATTCGGTTGGTTCCACGTTATCCGAGTAGCTACCCAGGATCCGGATGACATTATCCCGGAAGGAATCGATGAACTCCCCTTCATCCTTTACCACAGAGTTGACGGCCTCCATAATCGCTTCGTGAAGCGCTTTTTCTTCCAGACTGGGGGAATGTTTGCACTTTTTGGTTCCGCTCTTCAAGCGGCTGTAACAGCGCCACACCGGCTTCTTGGTTCCGCCGTTCACCCATACCTGCCTGCGGTAAGGCTGTCCGCACTCTTTGCAGTACATGATGTCGGCCAGCACATACTTGGAACTATATTTTCCTCGGATGGTGGTTTCCTTCTTTTTTGCCGGGCGGTAAACATTCGCTCGCCGGGCCCGCTCCTCCTGTACCTGATAGAACAATTCCCGAGGAATAATCGCCTCATGGTTGCCCTCGATGTAATACTGTGGTACAATTCCTTTATTGACTGCTCTTTTTTTCTCCAGGAAATCCACGGTATAAGTTTTTTGCAGCAGCGCATCCCCCATATATTTTTCATTCATCAGCATCTTGGAAATCACCGTGGCATGCCACACGGTGTTTCCCGTCACAGTCCGGATTCCCTCCTTGGTAAGCGTCTCTGCAATTTTGTTAATGCTGTTTCCTTCCAGGTATAATCGGAAGATCCTTCGGACCAGCTTTGCCTCATCCGGCACGATGACCAGATTTCCTTCTTCATCCTTGGTGTATCCCAGAAATTTATTGTGATTTACATACACCACTCCGTTTTCAAACTGCCGCACATACCCCCAGTGTACATTTTCGCTCAAGTTCCGGCTTTCCTCCTGGGCCTGGCTGCTTAGAATGGTGATCAGCATTTCCCCGCCATCCCCCAGGGTATTGATGTTCTCCTTTTCAAAATACACGGCGATATTCTTTGCCTTTAATTTTCGGATATGGGTAAGGGAGTCTACCGTGTTCCTGGCAAATCGGCTGATGGATTTTGTGATGACCATATCAATTTTCCCCGCCATGCAGTCATCAATCATTGCTTGAAAGTCATTCCGCTTACGAGTCATGGTGGCGCTCTTCCCGTCATCTGCATAGATTCCTGCAAACACCCATTCCGGGTTGCTGTTGATTTTTTCTGTATAATAATTCACCTGTGCTTCATAGCTGGTCTCCTGCTGTTCCTGCAAGGTACTGACCCGGCAGTAGGCGGCTACCCGCAGCCGCTTATATTGGGCTATTGTATCACGGCTGTATTCCGGATTGGCTGGAATTACAGAGATGTTTTTCTTTACAACGGTTGCTGTTCTGGCCCGTCTCATCCGGTTTCCTCCCTTCTGCTGCTTCCCTGATAGGAAGATCGATTTTTACACCATTTATTAATTCAAATTCGAACCGACCGTCCTTGTGAACCGTAATCCGATGTATCGTTGCCTTAAAAAGTTCACTATTAAATTCTTTTTGGAGTGGGTTTTCTTCCAGGGCTATTTTCAGTTTTTCAGTCTGGTAATTCTGGTCCTGGATTCTGGACACTCGGTATTGTAATCTGGCCCGCTCATAAATCAGCCGTACCATCTCCTCGGATGGATACTCCGGCTTTTCCTCCAATTCCTGCAGCTTTCTGGTCAGTTCTGCAGCCTCACGGCTATAGGGCAGGCCTTGCACGATGGTTTCCGGCTCTGTTTGAAAGCTCCCATCCTTCACCCCTCTCATCAAATCCATAAATGCTTGGATGATCTGGCTGTTTACCAGGAATATATTCCGGCAACACACCTTGTTTTCATTTATGTAGTGCTTACATTTCCAGACGATTTTTTCTCCCGGCTGTCCGCAGTGCTCCACGTATCGGCGGTAAGGCTGCCCGCAGACTCCACAGACCAGACTGTCTGCGAACATAGAGCGATTCCCGAAGCTGTTAGGCTGCATGACGCGTCCCAACTCTCTGCTCTTTTCTTTCCTGCGCTCCTGTACCTGGGTGAACAGTTCCGATTCTATTATTTTGGGATAGAATTCGTCTCCCAGATACTTTCGGTTCTCCAGGATTTTTCCAACTGTCCCATGGTTCCAGACCGGCTTATGGTTTGCATTGAGCGCTCCCAGATCAGTGAGTTTCCTTGCAAGTTGGTACAGGGAAGCTCCTTCTGAATACTCCTGGAAGATTTCTTTTATAATCTCTGCCTGTTCTGGAGCAATTACTATTTTTCCTCCCGCCATCCGGTACCCCAGCGGCATATGGCGCTGTCTCATACTCCGCTCACCTCCTGTCCATTTTCTTCCAGTTCCAGACCGTTCTTCAGCCAGAATACCAGCCGGCGTCCGGGCAGCACCGTGATATGGTCTACCAACAGCAGGAACAACTCCTCGTCATATGCCTCCAGAATGGCAGGACGATTGCGGAAGACGCTTATCAGATATTCGGTCTGGGATATCTCCCATTCAAAGGCTTTCTGCCCCTGCAGCTGCCGCAGCCGCCTCCGGTGCGCTTCCAGCTGTGCCTCAATCTGGTTTTGTCTCTCGATAAAAATGGCAGAGCTTATGCTGCCTTCGGTTAATACCCTGCCCAGCCTGTAGCCCTGCCGCTTTAGTTCCTGGATATTCTGTTCTATCTCCTGCATCTCCCGGTCCTGCTCTGGGTTACCTTGGATTGCCTTCAGCGCCGCAAGCATGGGGATCAGGATTTCCTCATAGTTGCTGGCAAGCCGGTTCCAGAGCGTAAGAAATGCAGCCTGGATGACGTCCTCACGGACTGCCTTCTGGCTGCATTTCTTACTGTCTTTAATATGCTGGTAACAACACCACTGGATTTTTTCATATGGCTTTCCGATGTAGATTTTCTGCCTGCGAAATTTTGTTCCACACTCCCCACAGAGAATCCGACTGCTGAATGCATACCGGTTCTGATATACACTGGTATCCTCCACACACTGCCGTTCCCTCCGATACTCATAAATCTGGCGGATAGCCACAGCCTCCTCTCTGGTAATAATGGCCTCATGGTCATCTGCTATCAGATACTGGGGCAGTTCTCCTCGGTTGTTTTTGCGAATGAATGGGACTCCATCGGTCGTATAGGTTTTCTGAAGCAGCAGATCCCCTTCATATGCACAGTTCCGAAGAATCCCCTTTACCACACTGTCCTGCCATTCCTTTGCTCCACGGATCGTGGGAATCCCTGCTGTTTCCAGTTCTGCGGCAATGGTGTAGGATCCTTTCCCTCCCAGGTATTCATCAAAAATCCAACGCACGATCTCCGCCTCCTCTTTTTTTATAACCAACTCTCCGTACTCATTATTCTCATAACCATACGGTGGGCTGCTTATAATGAATGTACCTTTTCGGAACCTCCGTACTACCGACCACTTATTATTGGTGGAAATGCTCTCGGATTCTCCCTGGGCGATAGAACTTAAGATGGTTATCATCTGCTCGCTCTTTTCCATTAGGGTGTTGAGCCTCTCCTTCTCAAAATAAACGCCTATTCCAAGGGCCTTCAGTTCCCGGATGGCTTTGATGCTGTCCAACGTGTTTCTGGCAAACCGGGTCACAGACTTTGTCAGGATCAAATCAATTTTTCCCTGCCGGCAGTCCTCCATCATCTGTTGGAAGTCATCTCTCCGGTACAGCTTTGTACCGGTCCGGCCTTCGTCTGCATAGATACCGGCCAGCACCCATCCCTCCTTTTCCCCAATCAGCCGGGTGTAGTAGTCTACCTGGGCTTCAAAGGAATTCTTCTGGTCCGCCAAGTTCGTACTGACGCGGCAGTAGGCGCAGACACGTTTGACTTCCACCGCATTGGCGGTGAAACCGTTGCTAACAGGCTCAATTTTTGTAATTTTCTTTACAACCTTCTTTGCCATAGGCTTCTCTCCTTCCTTTCTTTGTTCTCCTGTTAGCACCACATAATACCATAAGTTTTCAGATATATCTAGTGTTTTTACCCATATACTTTCGACAATTCCGGAGAAAATGTTTCCCGGTTTAAAGCATCGATTTTTTTGTATTCCTCCTCTGTGATAAAGCCATTTTCCAGCATCAGATTCAACAGTTTCCGGGCTACACTATACCGGACTTCGTTTGTTTCTTTTTTCTGTCCCATGAGCCTGCCTCCTAATGAATGGATAAATTCGGACTGTCTTCCGGTACCGCTAATGCCGAGTCCTTTAACACAGAAGTGCAAAGCACTTCAATCTTCCCCTGTTCCGGCGAATAAGTCTCCACATCAAAGTTCTGTAAAAACTCTGCATAAGCAATGATATCCTTTGCATTGCGGCTCAAGCGGTCGGGACCGCTCACCACCAGAATATTCACACATCCCTGTGATGCCGCATCGGTCAATGCCTGGAGTCCGGGCCGATTCATATCCCGGCAGGAACCGGTGTCCTGGGAATGTCCGATTACCTCCCATCCCATGCGTGAGGCATATTCGGTTAGCTTCTGGTCCTGCCGCTTCAAGCTCCCATACTGGTCCTCCGGCGCATCAATCCGGGTATATATCCATGCTTTTTTCTTTTCGTTCATAAGTTCCTCTCCCTCCTATTCTGGACTACAACGTTCAATCGAACTTTAAATCTATATTTTCGTTTTGGCTCCTTTTGCCGCTTCGTAATTCTCCGTCATGCTAAGGCCGATACTGATTCGCAGCGCATGATCCACCTGCTTCATATCCTTTTCCGTCAATCGTCCTATGTACTCCCGCAGACGGATATGGTCGATGGTCCGGATCTGCTCCAGAAGTACAACGGAGTGCTCTTTCAGGCCGCAATGGTTGGGACTGATTGGGACATGGGTCGGCAGCGGATGCTTGTCCTGCCTGCTGGTTACGGCCGCTACAATTACAGTTGGACTGAACCGGTTCCCCATATCATTCTGGATCATCAGCACCGGCCTTACGCCGCCCTGTTCGCTGCCGGTTACCGGTGTCAGGTCTGCATAGTATAAATCGCCTCTTAAAATATTCACTTTGATTCTCCCCTCTCCTGCCTAATTTTCTGGAAACAAAAAAATCCCCTCACTCGTATTTAGCAAGGGGATGAAACTCTATGTAGTTTTTCCAGTTCTCTTTTAAAGCCGGACTTTACTCAAGGGATATTTTTTCTGCTCCTTTCGATAATCCTCCCACATCTGTTTCCAGTCGATGCTGTCGCGTTTGCAAGAGCTGTGATTGGACGATTCTGCTCTCCCAAATCGAATATACATTGCCATGGTCCTTTTGTTACCATCCCTCATGATTTGCTTCCTCCTCTGATGGTTTATTCTTTCTATACCACAACATATCTGAATTATCCTAAAACAGCTATCACAATATCCAATAAAAATGGATGGTATTCTTAGCCAATCTGACAAAAGCTCACTGTTTCGATAAACTGTATCTGATGGCGGCGGTTAAAAAAACAGCCGCCGCCACACAGTATAAAAGCGTACTTGTTCTTCATTTCATTTTTATTTGATACATCATGCTCCTATTCGGCACACCTCCCCGGAGCCTGGCAGTCGATTACAACCGGCCCTGGCAAGGCCGTCATGGGCACAGCTTCTTTTGCTGCCCCAGCCGGGATCTCCGGCTGCCGTCCTCATTGCGTGATCCCTCGGTCAAGAGGGGCTGTGACTGGACGGAAGTATCATCATAGGCTGCCCAGGTCATGGCGGGATGGCCCGACCACGGGCCATTTAAAGAACAGAAAAAACCGCTCTGCACCTTCGATATGATCGGATTGACAGGACACTAGAGATCCTGCAGGTGGTCGTGGCGTATCTTTCTATGCCGCTTTCGCTTTCGCGCTGAACAGCTAACGTATCGTAATCGCTGGATATGAAGTTTTCAAGGAACAACGGGGACTGAATAAGCCCCTTCACTCCTATAAAGGAAAAAGTGAAGGGGCTCACAACCTCAGAAAACAAAAAATTTATTCTATTTTTTCACGGAGCTTTCTCAGAAGCCGTTTCTTCCGCTTACTCACTGCCTGCTGGGTAACTCCGAGACGGGCTGCCAGCTCGCCTTCCGTAATCCCAGAAAAGAACAACGCATCAATTAACAGCCGTTCCTCCACGTTCAGTTCATCCAGCGCCTGGTACAGCCTGCGGTTATCCTCAGCTCGGATTATTTCCTCCTCAATTCCCGGAGCCGAACGGACCACATGATATTCCGCACTCACGCCTTCCTCCTGAAACCGTTCCAGCGACATCTCGATCTGCCGGATGACACGATTCTGATATCGTTCCGCCTCACGTGCTTTATGATAGGCATAATAAACTTCTCGGCTCACTTCCACACGTTCTCTCTGTACAATAATGGTATAAATCCTTTCTTCCGCCATAGGGCTTGTCCTCCAATTCTTAAAATATGAAATGAAGAACAAATCCGGAGGTGAACGACACCTGGTATTTTGAACAAAAATGCAAAGAAAATGCTGATTGAGTAAATTATCAGCCCTGGATTCCTGCCTTTTTTTCTTATCTTTTGTCTGTTTTAAATACATTCAATTTTCAAACATTAGACATCTCTACATCTAACAGAAGCAGCGAAAAACCAACATATCAAACTTCCCGTACATCAGCTGTACTCAAGGAGATCTGTTCTTTATGACCATGTCAGTAAAACCTGTTCATGTTTTTTATCTACTAAATCCAATGTATGAAAAATGACCAACCATTACAAATAAGGTAAGGTGCTCAAATTAAACTTTTTTAACTACTATATAAATAAGCCACCTACCTAATTATATTTCCTATTTATTATCGATTCTTTTATATGTCAAAATCACATTCATTAACATTTTAAAAACCTGTTTTTTACTCTAATCTATTATTTATAAAACTTGAATAACGGTATAACGATCGCTCAGACTAAATATTAACAAATAATGCATCTCTGCAAACTACTATATAATCTTCATAATAAGATGACGAATTCTATATTTTCATATTACTTTTTAACAAACAGAATAACTTTTCGTAGTTAAATTATTCTGTCTCAATCTACACATATAAATAGAGTAACAGGACACCATAGCTCCTGTAAGCTGACAGAGAAGTCTTTTTTCTATACCAATTGCCGTATTTGCGCTAGACAGCTAACGTAGTGAAATCGTTGAATATAAAGTTTTCAAGGAACAACAGGAACTAAACAAGCCCCTTCACTCCTATAAAGGAAAAAGTGAAGGGGCCCACAACCTCATATAACAAAAATTTAGTTTTATCACGGAGCTTTTTAAGTCTTTTCTTAATGCCTACTCACCATCTAATGGGTTATTGGAGGGTAGTGTACCTTTCATTATCCCTGTAGAGGATAGTCTTTTATTTAACAATTGCTCTTTTAAAAATTTGATAAAGTCTGTAGTTATTATACGGATTATTTTATCCTGCATTCCCAAAGCTAAATGCAAATACGTAATTATAATTTTTTATTTTAGAATCATTCCAGCCCAGAAACTTTCTCTGGCTATGGAGTTCTAAAATAGTATTTTGTTAAGCAAGGCACTTATAAATCATTATATTTAATAATAATCTTTGTTGCGCAATATATAAATGTATAAAATCTCAAAATTATGTATATATCAACCTTTTTACTCATACCAATGTCTTCACAAATAAAAATAATTTTTGTAGAGCAACCTGGTAATTATCAAGAAAAGCAGTATAACCTTCCCTACTATTATGGGATAATACTCCTTGTCTATTGACCAAACCAGCACTACACTTGCTCTCCAAATCATCTAAAACCTTTTATTCCACACATAAAATAATCCTCCTTTTTATGTACTTGTTTCGACCATAAAAATTCGTAACGTTGTATAAATGATTCCATAAATTTTTTTATCTTCCAATAGATTTTAAAACATCCATTCTTCTAAATTCAGTTAGCATCATACCATCCACAACAATAAAAACTGTCATATCAATAATAAGCGAAATGGCAAATACGCTATATACACCAAATCCGGCAATATAAGGCATGATGATAGGCCGCAGGTTGTAGATGGCTATCTGGCGAAAAATAACCAGAACACTCGCGTAGCTCTGCCAAGAGACTGCATCAGAGGCAGAATCACAGTTCAGACTCCCAACAAAATATATTACAGTAGAAACAGACGGAAATCTCTTACTCCCAGTTCCACTACGGACGGCGTTGTAATAAACAGAGAGAGAATTGTCTTCGGTACTAACATAATCGTCAGTTAGCAAATAAACACTAATAAAATTGCTGTGATTGCAAATACTTTCGTAATATCCTTTACCCTGTCGCACTGTTTTGTATTGTAATTGGTTCCGAACGCTGGCTGATATACCTGAGAAAGTCCTATAAAGGAATAAATGCAAAAGGCACTACCCGGTATGCCACGCCGAGTATAATCTGCCATGTATCTCCGCCATGCTGCGCCGCAAGATTATAAAGTACAGTTTGCTGTACCAGTATCGTCACCTGCATCAGCATCGTAGAAAAACCTACTCCAAATGATTCCCGAGAAAAGCGTTTTTTCAATGCGAATTGCATTAATTCTTATTTTTTCGCTTAAAATACCAAAGAGAAGCCATTGCATACGCGATCTGCGAAGCCACCGTTACATATGCAGCTCCATCAATTTTCATGCCATAACGTTTTGAAGTAAAATGAACATCAGAGCTTCCCCAGAATATGATTTATTGGAAACTATTCGTGCAATTTTAAAAATCGGAGTGTTTGCCTTTAAAGGAGCATACTGACGTGATCATGGGAAACGGATAGTTCAGTGAGGCTGTGTTAATAGATTTGATCGTGCTCAGCCAAACTCTCCCGTCCCCATTATGATCAATATTGCCAGATATATAAGTGGTCATTAACAGGATTAGCTGGAGTCATCTGCACCACTTTGGTCATTGTCTTCCCTCTTTTCTGAACTTGCTAATTGTGGCTTCGGCGCTACGGGAATGGATCACAAAACAACCGTTCCAAGCAATTTTACGAGGAGTCAAAACATTACTGTTTAGTGTGAGCATAGCTAACGGAGCTTTCTATAATTTTGGATACCTTGATAGCAGACACTAACGGTACAGATATGCATCCTGTAGTATTCTTATCTTGTTGCCAATCTTCAGCACTGGTCATCACAAATTTATCCATCGCGCGTTCCCACTTATCCTGACGAACATAAGCGCGGATATTTGATACAACCTCTCCTATCTCGTAAAAAAAACAAAAAACTCCATCGGTGTCGGGCAGTGCTCCTGAAACGATGGAGTTTTCTATTTTTTTACTTCCAACCAACATCCTTTGGATATATCATCCTCGATAATGACGCGGTAATCCGACAGCATGGCCTGACGGGCAAAGGCATCGTAATCTTCAAGAGTATATTGGCGGGGGGAAGTTGTTCTATCTGAAGCAGACATGGACTCATAGATCCTGCGGCGCATGGTTTCCGGCATATACCGTCCGGCACCCACGCCCACAATGGCACATCCACCAGGCTTCAGTACCCGATAAATTTCAGTTATTCCCTGAACGGGAACCGGCCAAAAGCCGATAGAACCACGACACATGATAAAATCCGCCAGATTATCCCGTAAAGGCAGTTTTTCCACATCAGCGCACAGGGTAGAAATTCGGTTATCCACCCCCAATTCAAACAGGCGGCTCTGTGCGGTCCGAAGCGCTTCGCCGTCAATGTCCACCAAAATCAGGTCCATTGCTGTTACTTTTGCCAGCTCAACCGCCAGATTTCCAGGTCCTGTTCCAATATCTAAAGCCACACCGGCAGACAGATTGTAATCGTCCAGAAATTGCTGTATCAGGAGCGGATACATTGGTTGCATAAAATCATAGCTAAACGGAATCATGTTATTCCACCTCCTCTGCTGTGAGAAGCAATACGGTAAGGAAAAATGGTCTGGTGTTCCTGGCCATCTGCTTGAAAAGAAACAATTTTGGAACGTACAGAAAAGAATCGCTCAATATTTTCCTCGTTAAGCAAATCCTTTGTCGCACCAAACAGTTTTTTCTGTCCCAGTCCCAGCATTAGAGTCTGATCCGATATATTAAGGGCATGATTTGGAAAATGCGTGTTGATCAGGCAAGCGGTGTTCATTTCACGCGAAGCACGCTCAATGGCATCCAGAATGCGAAGTTGGTTTTTCATGTCCAGATTCGATTCCGGCTCATCTAACACCAAAAGCTGAGGTCTGGAAATTAGCGCTCTGGCGATCATCACCATCTGAAGCTCTCCTCCCGAGAGCTGATTGCAGTATCGGTCAATAAGTTTCTGACACCCTAGCAAGTTCAGAAGCTCCTCTGCCTGATCGTACTGCGATTGATCAGGAACCTTAAAAAAGTTTTGGCTCGCGTTCAGGCCCATTACCACCATGTCGAGCACACGGTAAGAAAACACGCTCCGCTTCGCCTGCGGTACATAGCTGAGCACTTGCCAAAGTTCCTTTTCTTTATAAGTCCGCAGGGGTTGGCCCGCAATAAAGGTTTCCCCTTGCTTCCAATGGAGAAAGTCCATAATGCATTTGAGCAACGTGGTTTTTCCAACTCCGTTTGGGCCCAGAACCGTCATGACCTTATGCTCTTCCAGCTCGAAGGAGATATCGGACAATATAGACCGGCTGTTGTAAGAAAAGCAACCGTTTTTTACCTCTAAAATCATGTGGAACCTCCTGAAGTCTTTCGTAGCATCCACGCAAAAAAAGGCGCTCCAATGATCGCGGTTAGAATGGAAAGCGGGATCTCCGCCGCGGTGGCAGTACGGGCAATAGTGTCAATCAATAGCAGGTAGAGTGCACCAAGAAGCGCGCTGGCTGGCAATAATGCACGATGGTCATTGCCAACAAGCATCCGTCCAACATGAGGAATAACCAAACCGATCCATCCGATCACACCGCACAGAGAAACCGTCACACCGGTCATCAGTGTGGAAAGCACGATAACAACAGAGCGCAGACGATGAACGTTGACCCCCAACGAACGAGCCTCTTCTTCATCCAAAGACAGAAGATTCATTTTCCAGCGCAGCGTCAGAAGGACTGCAATGCAGGGCAGGATGATCACGCACGAAACGATGATATCTTTATAAGAAGAACTGGCCAGACTTCCCATCAACCAAACTGTAATGGCTGGCAATTTTTCCTGGGGATCCGAAACATATTTAATAAGGGAAACCAGTGCGTCAAACAATGCCTGAATAATAACACCCGAGAGTACCAGAGTAAACAACTCCGTCCGACCATTTACTTTTGAAACCAGAAAAACCATAAGTACAGCCAGCAGTCCAAACGTTAAAGCGGAGCCCTGAATAATGAGGGTGCTGGTAGACAGGAGAATACCTAAAGAAGCTCCAAAACCCGCGCCGGAGGAGACCCCCAGAATGTCCGGGCTAACCAGCGGATTCCCGAAAATAGCCTGATATGTAGCTCCCGCCACAGAAAGCCCCGCGCCAACAATCATCCCCATCAACAGACGTGGAAGGCGTGAGCCCAGAATAACACTAACCCCAAAAGGATTCTCCGCCTTCAACGCCTCCAATGCCTGTCCATCCCGAAAGAGGGCTACTCCCATAATTCGGAAGGCTTCCAAAGGAGGCACCGAATAGCGCCCCACACATAACAAAATCAGAAACACGCCGGTCAATGCCATCGCCAACAGCAATACCATAGCACATTGTTTCGCTCGACTCAGTTGCGCACTTCTCATCACACGCCCTCCTGTAAAGCGGCATCCAGCAGTTCCAGGAACTTATCACCAAAGGGGCAGACCTGACTGGTCCATCCAAGGCGACTGGAGACTGCGACATGAGGAAGTTCCACATAACCGGTGGGGCTGTCGACCCAATCCAATTCTCGGAAAAAGCCATCACCGATAACCAAATCATAGCGCCCAGAACGAATTCTTTCTTCAAGCTGCGCTTCGCTGATATGAGCCTGATCTCCAGAACGCATCAGCTGCTGGTCTGCGTCAAACAGGGTGCAAACGTCCACGGAAGTAAATTCTCTATCCAGTTCTAGGGATTCCCGCACACTGTTTGCCATAAGCTGTTCACCGATGACCAATGCACAAAGCCCTTCATATTTTTCAACAGTCTTCTCCTCTGCTTCCTGAACAGGAACCTCGGATAGGAGATTTTCTAACTGAATCAGGAACCGTTGCAAGGGTTTCCGGCCAGAGAAACTTCCCGCCAGCCAGGACATTGCATACTTGCTCTCCAAGTATCGGCAGACGGGCAAGGCTGAAACCGTAAGAGCAATGTTGCAGGCCGCGCTTACACTGCCGCTAATCTCCTCCAAAGTGCTACCCATAGCCCATACAGAGCAAACAGTGAATCCTGCATCTTCCAAAACCTTGCGAAGGACATCCACATTCCGCTGATGGGTCAAGTCCAAAGGAGTGGCTCCAATGAGATTTACCGAGCGAGGAAGCACGTCTGTCCGGTGTTCAGGCAAAAAGGTTTTAGCCAACCTCAAAAGCGCCATTGAAACGCCGCGATCGTAAAAATCCGTCCCTTTGGTAGGAAAACTCATTGCTTTCTTGCCTGTTCTGTTTTCAACCAATTTGGCAAGAGCACGATAATCCGTTCCTAGCACGGCAGGAGAAGGACTACCTAGCAGTGCAAAAAACTTGCTGTCCAACCATTCATCTGCAGAAAGAAGTTTATTTAAAAAGATGCTATCATCTCCGAATACTGCCTCGGCGTCATCTAAATTAGATGTAAACACCCGGCTGCGCTGGTCAAACCATCGAGGTTCATCATAACCAGTGTAAGTGCCTGTGCATCCACCCGCATCATGGATAGCTAAAATACCACCCAATTCAAACAGAGTGCTACATACGCCAGAAAAATCCGGAGACAGCGTGGGTAAAATCGAATAAAAACCTCGCATAGAGAACCTCCTAACAATTGTTTATGAAAACAAATGGCTTTACACCACAAGTCCCTTGGTGTAGAGCAAAGCCCGGGCAGAAATATCACTGTTCAAAGCATCCTTCACGCCCTGGAGGAGGGCAGTAAACGCCTCAAAACCGTAGTGTTGGTCATCAGCGTCCAATGTAAACAATTTTGAAGACGGGCACACATAGGAGGCGGAAAAACCAATTGTAACATCGGCTTCTTCCGGGACAGCTTCCGCCATAGACATACTCGGATGATAGCTGGTATATACTGGCACATCGGGAAAACTCTGCTTCAACTGAGCGATCGATTCCCATTCATATTCCATAATAGCATCACTGAGCAGGAAGCTGATCTCCACTCCACATAGAGCCAGTGCCATGGCGATTTCAAAGGGAGAGCCGTTAACTCCAATTCCAACGCCTACCCGCAAGCCTTTCAAACGCCTCCGCCACTGAGAGATACTATCCATGCAACTCTCGTAGCAGGACTGCCAGGAAACTTTTCGTTCCAGGAAGGTCTCCAGCCCTTCATAGCCACGGCGGATCCCTTCCGGATGGTAGCGGATGAACTCTTTATGCCAGGGAATACCCAGATGACGCTCCATCTCCTGGCAGGCGACCCGACCAAAGGGCTTGATGAGCAAATTGTGACTGCTGTGTCGCATTTCCATAAACTGCTCAAAGGTCTGGCAAGCGCTGAGCTGAAGCACCTTTTCGAACCCCGCCTCATTCATCAGGGAGAAAAACTCACTGTTCGGATTAATAGGTGAAAAGTGTCCAACCACATTGAGCGTGTCTTTCGGAACACGCGTATTCTTCTCCTTACAGAGAAAATCATAAAGACTGCGCTGTATATTCAGAGCTGGCGGCATACTGCTATTGGCTGTGATGGGATTCATGTGGCAATCCACAAAGGGCAACCCATACCGTTCAGTTAGACGGAGACACAGATTTTTGTAATCAGAGGCCAATAAATCATCGATACAGGAGGCACAGATAAAGAATGCAGGAGGACGCTTCGGTAGACAACTCAGAATGTCTTCTACAACAGCAGGAATGCGGTCCATATGGCTACCCAAGACCAAATCTTCCTCGGTAATATCCATGTAACGAATGCGGCTGCGCAATCCCAGCTGTACGCTGGAAACGGAGCCATGTCGGCCACAACCATGCGGTGCCACGAACAACAATACACTTTCCGGTACCAGCATCGCGGTTCGGACAATTCCCCATCCTCCCGCACTGGGTGCGCTGTAATGAAGGCAGGGTCCACTGACCACTTTGCCTTTAGTGCCCAATTCCGGCGCGGCAGGGTCAAGATTCGCGATTGTCAGGTGATATAGTTCTTTTTTCATACAGCACCTTCCTTCTGTTCCTCTACAGGTACCATAATGCGTTTGGCGATGTCGATGATGGTTTGAGAAACAGGAAGTTCAGAATCCATCTGGACCACGGTCATGTTTTGCTCCTCGGCTCTCTGAATGTCTGAATCTCTCGGGACAACACCAATAATCTCTGTTCCAATCCGCTGCACAAAATCCTCAACGATGGCAACCTCATCGGGGACATTTCGACAGTTAAGAACAATTCCGCGGAGCTTAGCATAACCGCGTTCCTGGAAGTTGTCCAAGGCCTTCTTGATATTGGCGGCAGCATATAGCGCCATTTTCTCGCCAGAGGTCACAATCACCACCTCATCAGCATATCCCTGTCGAATGGGAACTGCAAACCCACCGCATACCACATCGCCAAGCACATCGAAGAACACATATTCCGGGGCATAAACCTGAAATGCATTAAAATCGTCCAGAGTATCAAAGGTCTTGATAATGCCGCGACCAGCACAACCACTTCCAGGCGTGGGGCCACCGGCTTCCACGCAGACGATCCCCCGATACCCCTTGACAGAAATCGCATCAAGACTGGGGCAAAGTCCGCCGTATGCCTGCAGCACGTCCATTACCGAGGTAAGTTCCTGACCTGCTCTCAAATTTAAAGTGGAGTCCGCTTTGGGATCGCAGCCTATCTGCATGACCCGTTTGTCCATTCCTGCAATCGCCGCGGCAATGGATGAGGTTAGGGTGGACTTCCCAATACCGCCTTTTCCGTAAAACGCAATCTTTCTCATAAATTCACACTTCCCCGCATAAAGTTTAAGTAAGTTTTATTTAATTCTGAGTATCACCCAAAATCTCAACCACCATCTCATCTGTCAGCGTGAATCCGTACATCTCCTGATAAAAGTCACGCAGTTCGGTCTCCATATCCATATCGGCAAAAAGCTCAGGATGCTGGATTTTGGCCATCCATTTGATCGTCAGAGGGGTTTCAACTCCAGGGGGATCCCAGCGGTATCCACCGATAGGAATTTTATAGACCTCGCCTTCCTTGACAGCCCGAACAAGGGACCAGTCCTGACCTTCCAGCTTGTTTTCCAACAAGTCGGAGGGCTGCAGATCGGTGAAGTTACCGATATATATGATCTCAGGGTTCCACAAATAGATCTGCTCCATATCAACATTCAGCTCTTCGCCAGACAGGTCTGCCGCAGGATTGATGGCACCGCTGTTGTCCCATAAGTAGTAGCCGAATCCCTGACCAGCAACCTTCAGATTGTCGGAAAGCTGTAGGATGCTTCTGAATTCAGAAGTGTTCAGAGTGGCAACTCTATCACTTACCTCCGCCACCTGAGCATAGAAATAATCGATCAACTCTTCTCCGCGTTCTTCCTGCTGATACAGAGAGGAAATAATGCGAATCCAAGTTTCCAAATCGTCCATAGTGCCATATTGGAGTGCAATGACCTTCAGACCTGCGTTTTCCATCTTTTCGATCTCTTCGGTCATATAGTTCCACTGAAAAACCACATCGGGTTCCAGCTTCAGTAACTCCTCTATATTGACTACGAAGCTTGTGTCCACCCAACTTGTGTCAACCTTAGCCATAGTAGGATACATATGCCGCAGCGTACTATCTTCGTAGGCAATCACGGAAGAAGGATTACAACCGACCATGTAATCATTATTCCCCATTACAGCGTAGAAGATATAAGGGAATGGCATGATTGTTGTAGCCAGCCTCTGGGGTGGTTCATCAAATTCAATGGTGCGTCCCAGCTGATCAGTGATCACAATTTTATCACTCTCTTGCACGGATCTATCCTCTTTATCAATTGTCTGAGTGAACAAATCCTCTGCTATCGAAGTTTCCATCTGTCCTCCACCGGAGCAGGCACACAGAGATAATCCCAGTACACACGCCAATAACAGAGATAATACTCTTGTTTTCATCTATAGTCCTCCTTCTGTCAATCAAATGGTTAGTTTAAGCTAACCATTCTGTTAAAAAAGTCTCTCACTTGGAATACGAAATATAACCCCCATAAGTTAGTCTATACTAACTTTTTTGACTTTACCACTTCCATCCAAAAATGTCAATACCTAATTTCGTTTTTGACCAAATATCTAATATATCGGCGCACGAATGAATTCTACAAAACAATCCTGGAACCGTCCAAAAAACTCGGGATAGCAACATTTAAGAACGTGGCATCTCTATAAGGGAAATTATCATGTTGTCAGATTATATAAAAATTGCTTACTTTTATTGATTTCAGCAACGCAAAATATACAAACCAGAGCAGCCATAAAAACTCCAGACTTATACTGGTGAGTAGTTTTACTTATATGTGGTTGGCAACAATTGTATGATTCTTTGAAGTTTCTTTATATTTACTGCGTTAGCTCTGTCATTGACAAACACAGCGCTCATTCTCTGTGCTCTCAAGTCTCTTATGTCTGATATATAGATATTTCCATCAATCATGTTGGCAATTGCTTTTTTATTACCGATGCTAATGTCGGCCACGTTTATTAAAAGAAGGGTTAGTGTTTCATAGCCCAAAGGTACGAAGATGTGGTAGTGGAAAATACCGTACTACGAGAAGGTCCTCACAAAAATGCGATTTCCAAACATTATATAGGTTGCCAAGAACAGCACAATTCTCTTTTTTGTATCCAACTTTCTGTACTCTTGCACAATAGCACAGAGACCATCAATGGACTTCATCATGTAGATGCAGACACAGACAATGCAGATCTTTACAGACCGTAGATATCTCCTAACACGGCAGCATCTTCAGTAACTTTATTGTATGTGTAAGGAGAATGGGATCTGTATTATTCGTGAGCCAGATTATAATACCATTTACAATAACCTCGATCATATGTGAATTGTCAAAGTTCAATGGAGTCTGCTACTGAAATGCTGCAGCCGATTCCAGAACTACATCCGAAACTATATCAAGACTACATCCTATTTAGGCAGAGGAGTCTCATGGTGGCCATAATTAGGTTCCAGGATATCAGTGGATTCTTTACAGCATTTGCTAACCCAGTTGTAAAAAGTACTTAGCACAATGCCTTTTTTATGACACCAGTCAGTGCGGCATTCATTAATAAGTTTTATCTGTTCCTGCATAAGAACACGTTTGTTATGAGTAGTTGTCATAACCTATACTCCAAAATGAGTCAAACAAGTTGAGCGCTAAACTTGTTGACTGTTTTTTTGAATTATTATGGGTATGCTATCTCCAGACTTCAACTGCAATTGAAAGGTACTTTTACAATGTTCCAAAGAGTAGAGTGTGTTTATTTTTCTGAGGATATCTGGCAACGGTATAAACTCTTCTAAATGATATTTTCGCATCAATTACCGTAGTGGCTTTTGCATATAATTAAACAACGGACCATCGCAAAAAAGGATGATCCGTTGTTTTTATCATTTTTTCGAATGAAACACAGAAAAATCTCCCAAAGCCAAGACAGGACTCAATTGTGTACAATCCTCCAAATCGACACAAACGCTCATGTATTCCATGTGTTTTGCATCCAATGGATTGCCGCTGTTTTCTGCAGTCTTAGCGGCATAGTCCAAGTCATCGGCCAATACAAACATATAGGCATATGCGGCCCCATTTTCTTGATTTAAAAAATAAATCTCCAAATGCTCTTTTTCATTTTTTAGTGTTTTATTTCCTTCCTCCTGATGTTCTTGAAGAAAAGCAATCCACTCCTGGGCCATTTCTTCCTTGCCATCTTTGATTCTCATACGCCATAACACAATATCCATGGAAACACCTCTTTCTATATTGGTTTTAACTCTTTGTTTGATATGTTTTCTTCCCTCAGAATGAAAAACAATATTTACAGCGCTCTTCCATAACCCTCGGAGCATGTATGAGCACAGTTTTTCATTTCTACTAGCCACTTTCAATGCATCAGACAAAATAGCCAGATGTACAATGTGATATTCGTACAGCCCCATATTCTTTAATAGCAACCGTATCTTCTCTACTCGCTCCTCCTACAAAGGTTGCATCAAATTTCTTGGTATTATGACAATGCCTCTGTTTCCATAAAATGTTTCACTGAGTAACCCGATAAACATACAATACGGGACAATAAACCAGTTGCCAAACATAAAGAAGCAGAGACCAAGGATAGTCTTATAGGTCAGAAGGACAAATCTTTTATTTTCCCCGCTAACCATCCGCATGTAAACCGGAGTACTGAGGAACATGAGAATTTTAACGGACAGCACCCTGTTTAGAAAACCATTCACTATGCAGATGGTATCCACAACGAACTAAATACTAATAAGCGCCGTGTTCAAAAACAGTCACCCTGTCCCCTTTACGCTAATATTGGAATTCTTCCGTCAGTTTTGCTTTCTCCACCAAATTGTTATAGGTTGGAGAAGTTTTGAGCAGTTCAAGATGAGTACCGGACGCCTCCACTCTGCCGCAGTCGATCACCACGATTTTATCTGCATTTTCAACGGATTTGAGACGGTGGGAAATAATGACAACGGTCTTATCCAGAATGAGGCGGTTCAAGCTGTCCTGGATCTTTTTTTCGTTTTCCACATCCAAAGAGGCTGCAATTTCATCCAGAATGATAATAGGTGAATCTTTCAAAAAGGCTCTGGCGATGGATAGCCGTTGGCGTTCTCCTCCGGAGAGTGTTGCTCCGTTTTCTCCAATCATCGTTTTGTACCCTTCCGGAAGCCTCCGAATAAATTCTTCGCAGTTGGCCAATCGTGCCGCCTGAATGACCTCCTCGTCTGTGGCCGTCTTTTTCCCAATGCGGATATTTTCCAGAACAGATGCATTAAACAACGTTACATCCTGGAAGACGATGGCTATCTTTTCAAACAAGGATTTTGTAGAGATTTCTTTGATATCCAGCCCGCCGATCCGGATGCTTCCGCTGTCATAATCATAAAGTCTTGACATCAGACGCAGGATACTGGTTTTCCCGCAGCCAGACACCCCCACTAAGGCAGTCACTTCGTTTTGCTTCGCGGCGAAACTGATATTCTTGAGCACTTCTGTATCCTTATCGTAAGAAAAAGACACCTGATCAAATTCAATATCATAACTTGAGATTGTCTGATCCTTGCCCTGCTGTATCTTTGTCTCCCGAATCTCCCGGATACGTTTGCACATGGAATCCAGATAATACAGCTCTGCCACATTCATGCTGACCGCTTCTACGCTCTCCCTCACCTTAATGGAGGCCAGTACATATCCCAGAAAGTACAGGATATTGAACTCTCCTGTATGCAGCATTTGGACGCCTATGAGGATTACAAGAACAAAGGCAAATTGCAGAATGACATTCGAGCACAACATAGGAATACCCGCTGAAATCTCTGCACGAAGATGGATTTTCTCACTTTCTTCCATCTTTTGATAAAGAGTCTGCCGGATCTTCTGAGTCAAGCCAAAGCTCTTGATTTCCTGCTGATTTTCAATGGCCTCCTGAAAACTCTCAGAGTTGTCCCGGAGCTTTTGATAATGTTTGAATGACTCCCGAATCTGAAGGTTTTTCGACAATAAAAGAAGCCCGAATCCAAGCAGAATCGGCAGAATGATAGCAAGCCCCAATTTAACATTGCCAAGGAGCAGCAGAACCGAAAGCAACGGAAAAAAGAACAGGAATCCCACTGCCTTTGCCATAGCGTGACTCATAGCATGCTCAATAGCTGCCACATCCGCCATGATGGTTTGCGCCAGATCCGAAAGGTCATGCCTGGAAAAGTAAGATAAGGGCAACTTGGTCAGAATATCTGCAATCTCCGTGCGAAGATTCGCGCTCTCCTGGTAAGTGGTGTTATACAGTGCATCATATTCAATTCGGAGCAGAATCCACATCACAGCCAGAACCAGGATAGATCCCCACAAATACAACCCTGTTTCCTTGACATTGTTCAACAGCAACTCATCCACCAGGAGAAGCAGCAGCATTGCGGGGAAAAAGTTAATCACATAGGCAAAGAAGGAGGCCGCGCTGGCCTTTTGCAAATCTTTGGCCCCCTTGTCGGTCAGGGCAAAATGCTTTTTAAACAGTTCTCTCATCTTACAACCCTCCATTCATTTGCCTGTTCATAGAGCGTTTGATATTCTCTGTACTTGGTATCGGTCGCCATCAACGCCGCGTCCGTTCCTCGCTCTGCTATTTTCCCGTCCTCCAAAACCAGAATTTCATCCACATTTCGAATGCTGGACAGCCGGTGTGCAATCATAATGACAGTCTTCCCCTTCATTAAGTGGGCAAACGCCTTTTGCAGCTCATGCTCATTCTCCGGGTCGATTGCCGCGCTGGCCTCGTCAAGGATCACGATCTTCGCATTCTTTAGCATTGCCCGTGCGATTGCGATCCGCTGCTTCTCACCGCCCGACAGGTATACGCCTTTGGAGCCAATCACCGTATTTTCCCGATCTTTGAACTTATTCAGAATGCTGTTACAACCTGCCTGATGCAGCGCTTCCATGACCTCCGTTCTTTGAGCGCCTGGGTTCGCCAGACGGACATTCTCGTAAATACTGATGTGAAACAAACGGACATTCTGGAACACAAAGGCGATATTGCGGATTAAGGCGTCCTCTGTATAGGCTTCGATGGGCTCTCCCCCAATCTTGACCTCTCCTCCATCCACTTTGTAAAAACCAGAAATCAATTTGGCAATCGTGGACTTTCCTCCTCCAGAAGATCCCACCAGAGCATAACTCCGGCCTTCTTTCAGAGTGAAGCTAACATCCTCCAACACCATCTGGTCTGTATACCCAAAGCATACCCGTTCAAATTCAATGTCATAGTTTTTGAATGTGCTCTTGTTTCCAAATGTAAGCCGATCCTTTTGCATATCCGAAAACACTTGCTCCAGTTTCTCAACCGCCGAAGTCCCCATGAATGCATACATACCTACATACATCACTTTCATAAAGGCGGTAAACAGTACTCCACCCAGGAATAATGTCATAATGAGTTCCACCGCCAACACGGCAGGGTCTTGAATCCGATTCAGCGTTAAGGCTGTCACTGAAACGAGTATGGCAATAGAGCCAAATAGGATCATCTGGAATAACACATATGGCGTGCGGCAACTCATAGAATAGTTCAAGGCATGTCGTGCATAATCCGTGATTGCCCGATGCAGCGTCTTGAAAGATGTAGCGTCTATGCCAAAAATCTTGAGCACCTGTATCCCGCGTATGTACTCCACGGCCTCGCTGCTCATTGTCTCCAGCGCCTTTTGGTAGATTTCCATAAACTTCTTTTCCCCGGTCATCAGGACAAGGAGCACGCCACTCAGCATGAACAGAACCAATAGAACAATGCCTACCCTCAGACTGATCAAAAAGCCCACCACAAGCGCCAAAAGCGGTGTCAGAATTGCTCCGACATTGTCAGGAATCAGATGGGCTACAATAGAATGAGTTTGGGCTGCGTTGTCATCAATGAGTTTACGTGTCTTTCCCGATGAGTTCAGATCAAAGTAGCGGAAGCTGGCATTGGTCAGGCCGTCAATTCCACGCTTGCGCAAGTTGGTCTCCAGTCGGAAGACCAACATATGCGTTAAAAGCACGGCTGCAAAATACAAGAGCGAACCGCCAATCAACAGCCCCGCAATCAGGAACGCATTATATTGAGCATGCCCCATATCTTCGTCTACCACCAATCGTTTCAAAAACTCATAGAGGTAGTAATAAGCACCTACATTGAACAATGTGGATACCACCGTCAGGCCGATTGCAAAATAGGCCAAAGGTCGCTGCTTTGGTACATAATATAGCAGTTTTTTGTATACCCCAAACATAGATACTCTCCTCCTAATATATAAGTGTATGGTTTCAGTACCCAACAGCCAGTTGGGACTTAATCCTCTCATTGTTTAAGCTGTATAATGATTAGGCATCGGTATGACAGAGTTCTCCTTGGACCATTAGCGTCCGTTAGAAAGCCAGTCAGCCAGCCTGTCATTGCAGCCGTTCGATTTATGCAGATTGAACTACCACACCACGTTCGTTTGATACCCCAGGAGATTGAATCGGCAATGAGGAATGCTGGAATCCATGCAAATTCACTTTTGGAGGTACGTAGAATGTACAACGCAGTAGGGATTGATGTCTCAAAAGGCAAGAGCACCATCGCAGTTCTGCAACCCGGCGGCACTGTAATCCGCAAACCTTTCGATGTTTCCCATACATCCCAGAACCTCAATGAACTTGCAGATTACCTTGGGTCATTAGAGGGCCCATCCAAAATCGTTATGGAATGTACGGGCAGATACCATGAGCCCATGCTTAAGGTTCTGTACGAAGCCGGATTATTCGTTTCCGTTGTGAATCCTCACCTAATCAAAAACTTCGGCAACAACTCCCTGCGCAAGGTCAAATCTGACCCGGCAGATGCCCGCAAGATTGCACGCTATACTCTTGACAACTGGGCAGAACTGCGCCAATATTCAGATATGGACGATACACGTACTCAGTTAAAAACTTTAAACTCTCAATTCAGCTTTTTTATGAAGCAGAAGGTTGCCGCAAAAGCAAACCTGATTGCCCTGTTGGATAATACTTATCCCGGTGTTAACAAACTCTTTGACAGCCCGACACGTGAGGACGGAAGCGAAAAATGGGTTGATTATGCTTATTCTTTCTGGCATGTGGACTGTGTCCGCAAGATTGGCTTAAAAACCTTTACGGAGCGCTACAAGGCTTTCTGCAAGAAGCACCACTACATCTTCCAACAGGACAAGCCCGAAAAACTGTTCAATGCCTCAAAGGAATTGGTTGCCGTCTTTCCAAAGGAGAAGACCTATAAGCTGTTGATCCAGCAAAGCATCCAGCAGTTAAACCTTGCTTCCGGACATGTGGAGCGTCTCCGTCAGGAAATGAACGCGTTGGCATCCACCCTTCCTGAATACAACACCGTGATGGGCATCTATGGCGTTGGGAAGACTTATGGCCCGCAGCTCATTGCTGAGATTGGCAACGTGTCCAGATTTACCCACAGGGAGGCATTGACCGCCTTTGCAGGCGTTGACCCCGGTGTGGATGAGTCCGGCCATCACAAGTCCAAGAGCAACAGGGCTTCCAAAGTTGGCTCTGCCAGACTGCGCAAGACCTTATTTCAGATCATGACGACCCTGCTCCAGAATGCCCCTGTGGACGATCCGGTCTATCGTTTCCTTGATAAAAAGCGGGCACAGGGAAAGCCTTACTATGTCTACATGACCGCCGGAGCGAATAAGTTTCTCCGCATTTATTATGGCAAGGTCAAAGAGTGCCTGCGGAACTTGGAGCAGGCAGAGTAACACCCGTCTCTATATCACCCCTTTCAAAGCCGGCAGTTCTGGCGGCTTAAAAGTTATACCCTAAAATATCAAATCGGCTTTTTGAAATTTTCTTCAAAAAACACTTGACTTTTTATTAGCAGGCTTTCTAGATGGATGCTGAAATCAATGTTAGTTAAGACTAACTCACGTATAATATTATCTCATTTATTTTTAAAGAAAAAAAAGAACTAGATGCAAGATTCAATCATTGACAATCAAATAGAGAACTATTCACGTTCTACGATAGTTCTCTATTTGAACATTTGCTTATTATTTCAACATAGATTGAATGAACCAAATTGTTTTGTTGTAATTTGCCACATCGTCTTCCATGTGGGCAACCACATCAAATTGATTCTCCTTGTCGGCCTGCTCACGAATGAAAGAAGCCTGGGTTCTGAGAGATTCCATATCTTTCAGAACCGTCTGCATCGCACTCTTGACATCCAACTCGACACTTTCCAACTCTGGAATTGTGGCAACTGACAAGTAACCCTTCATACTTGCCAAAGGGGCTTCTCCGTTCATTTTTAAAAGTTCTGCGATAGCATCGAGCACATCTGCAAGGGCATCATACAAGGTTTCCAGATATTCATGTGCCGCTTTAAACTGGCTCCCTACTACATTCCAATGAAGATTGTGTAATTTGATGTATGAGACACCAATGTTTGCAAGATATGCATTCACCTGAGTTGCGAGTTCTTTTTTCAAAATAACAGCCTCCTTTGATTTGAAATACATGGTTAGTCTAACTGCTCTTACGAAGTTAGTATAAACTAACCAAAAGAAAATGTCAATTCATTTTCCTATTCACGCTATTTACCCTATTATCCATATTGGGGCAAGTTTTTCACCTTTTATTCGCTAAAATAATTTTATAGAATGGGCCACAGTAGGAACGGTCAGGAAAGGTGAACGTCCCCAATCCAAAATAGCAGCGTTACCTTGATTCATACCGCTATCCATCACTTTCCCCGTCCACACTTTCGTACTCGTGAAACTGCTATCGAAAATGTAAAAAAGATGATTTATTGTGACAATCCTGCCTTCTGTGGTATCATGTATGCCTGCCTTTTCTATAGAAATTTATGTTTGACCAAAGTTGAGCAATTGAAAAATTATCCTTTATGAAGAGGCAATTATGTCATTTGACTATAAAAAAGAGTATAAATATTTTTATATACTGCAGAACAAATCATCTATCGTAACGGTTGCGAAAATAAACTGTATGGCTGTGAGGGGCAAAGATAATCTCAGCGATGAAAACGGTGAGTGTGTAGCATCCCGCAGTTTGCTGTGCGATATTGCATTTACCATTGTTCTTCCCCTTGATGGATTTTGGTTTCAGAACGCCATTACCAGAATTGACTATGCCCACAAGGGTAATTTTGAATTTATTTTATTTTTATCATTTGTTTGCCTGATTTCGTAACAAAGGCGGATTTTGATTGGGAGATTGAAGAAACAGCTTAGAAGAACAAACAAGATCTTACAAAGATTGAGTTTTTACCTATGACGAGGGTTAGTGTGTGTAATGTATTCACCTCAGTTCTTATGATGATGAATCCGAAACCATTTCCGCTAAGCTTGAATATACCGGGAAATATGATTATACTATTGACATTACGGATACTCTATCACCATGAGATTTATTTGTCCAATCCTCGCAAGCTAGCAACCGTGAAACTAAAAACCGTGGGGCACTATTCGATAAAACGAGTTAAACAATTTCCAATTCAGTGAGGCAAACAAGTCAGGATTTGCGATGATTAGGCATACGAATCTTATGATGAAATATTATGTAACGCAATGAAGGAGGAAGAATTATGTGTACAGCAGCAACTTATAAAACAAAAGATTTCTATTTTGGACGGACACTAGATTACGAAATCTCCTACGGTGAGACTGTTACAGTCACACCAAGAAATTTCAAATTGGTGTTTCGAAGTGTGGGAACAATGGAGCATCATTTTGCCTTTATAGGAATGGCTCATATAACAGAAAATTATCCACTGTATTACGATGCTGTAAACGAAAAGGGTCTGTGTATTGCCGGTCTAAATTTTGTGGAAAATGCACATTATTGTGAAAAAGAAAAAGGTAAGGACAACATTGCCCAATGG
Source organism: Clostridium sp. FS41 (assembly GCF_000954015.1). NCBI lineage: Bacteria > Bacillati > Bacillota > Clostridia > Eubacteriales > Clostridiaceae > Clostridium > Clostridium sp. FS41. Next base: position 14,496 of record NZ_JYHN01000034.1, on the reverse strand, counting down.
GAATTTATTCCTTGGATCATGGGTCAGTGTGCAACGGTGAATGAGGCGAGAAAACTGCTTGACAGAATCAACTTCTTGGCTGAACCGTTTAGTCCACATTTTCCTATAGCACAGCTCCATTGGATCATTTCGGATAAAAACAGCTCCATTACGGTAGAAAGTGTTAAGGACGGTATCTTTGTTTATGATAATCCTGTAGGTGTTCTCACCAATAATCCGCCTTTTCCGGTTCAAATTTTCAACTTGAACAACTATATGGGATTATCCATCGACACCCCTAAAAATTGTTTTTCCGAACATCTCAGTCTAAATGCATACAGCAGGGGCATGGGCGCTATCGGGCTCCCCGGAGACTTGTCATCTATGTCAAGATTTGTACGTGTGGCTTTTACAAAAATGAATTCACTATCCGAGAATGATGAAAAATCAAGCGTAAGCCAATTTTTCCATATATTAGGCTCCGTTGAACAGCAAAGAGGATGTTGCCGTTTGGCTAACGAGAAATATGAAATTTCCATTTACACTTCTTGCTGCAATGCCGACAAGGGTATTTACTACTATAAAACTTATGATCATCACAGCATTGTTGGTGTAGATATGAATCGGGAGGAGCTTAACGGTGAGGCACTCATCAGCTATAAGCTTATGACGGACAAAGCGTTGGAAATGCAAAATTGATAGATTCCAGTTTATCGAGAAGAGAGCAAAGCCCGCAAACAAGTGATAGGAAAGGTTACGCGCCACTTTCTCTTCAAGCTTGCCTTCTGATTTGATTCTATAAAATCAGAAGGCAAGAACCAGCACTTATCTGAGAGTACTGCGACTCAGACAGATATGGGCGGAAAGAAACATTTGTTATTCTAAAAACGAGAACACAAACTGAATAATATACAGAAAAGGGGCTTTCAAAAAGCGATGAAAGAATGCCTCTTATCGGTAACAGCATTAGGCCTTAAAAGACTGATAAAACGGTATAAGTAACCTTGTTTTGCCAGTCTTTCTATTTTGTTCCGTGAGAGGAGGAATGCAAAAATACCTCATGAAATGGATTTATCTTTTCTTACGCCTTTTGCGAAATAAATAATGGCAATCAGCCCGGCAAAAACATACCAGGCCGCATCGTACATCGGTCTAAATCCGTCAAAAAATTTCTGCGAAGTTCCCGATATGTCAACCAGTCGCACTGCTGTAGCAATGATAAGAGGAAGCAGTACAGTTGCAACGACATTGGTTATGATAGACAAAATCCTGACGGGGCTGAAAAACCGTATTCTCACAGGAATTTCTTCTCCATGCCCGTTCTTCTCGTAAAACACTGGTGTATTGTCGTATGGATTCCTTAAAATGTCATTTCTTTCCTTGTATGATGTTTATAGAAGCGAAAACATCTACTTTCCTTTCGTTTTAATATCGTGGTTTAATACATTCAGATACTGTGGACTTTTGATTTTTTCCTGTAGCCTTGACTACTCAACAGGAGTGTATTGCCGCTGCCTTTATCTGAATTGTTTATTAGCTGGATGTACCGGAGCGTCTGTTCCAATGAGTACTTATTTCAATCAAGTCTACGATGATAATCGTTGGTGGATATCACGGTATCAGACTTTTTGAAAGGGAGGTATAACCTCATGATTTATGTAGGCATTGATATTGCCAAACTCAACCATTTTGCCGCTGCCGTTTCTTTGGAAGGCGAGATACTCATCGAGCCGTTCCAATTCTCAAATGACTATGATGGCTTCTATCTGCTGCTGTCTAAGCTGGCACCACTTGACCAGCACAGCATCATCATAGGTCTTGAATCTACGGCACACTACGGTGACAACCTTGTTCGTTTCCTAATCTGCAAGGATTTTAAAGTGTGTGTTCTCAACCCTATCATGACTTCGTCCATGCGTAAAAACAATGTACGCAAGATGAAGACCGATAAAGTCGACACTTTAGTGATTGCTAAAACCCTTATGATGCAGGACTCTCTCAGGTTTTCTACCCTGGAAGATCTGGATTACATTGAACTGAAGGAACTCGGCAGGTTCCGACAGAAGACCATGAAACAGCGTACCCGTTTGAAAATTCAACTGACTTCCTATATGGATCAGGTCTTTCCGGAACTTCAGTATTTTTTCAAATCCGGTCTGCATCAGAAAGCTGTCTATGCACTCTTAAAAGAGGCTCCTATGCCAAAAGACATTGCTTCCCTGCACCTGACTCATCTCTCCAATCTCCTTGTCAAATCCTCCCATGGACACTTCACAAAAGATATGGCCAGAGAATTAAGAGTTCTCGCACAGAGGTCTGTCGGCTTAAATGACAGTTCTTTATCTATCCAGATAACTCAGACCATTGCACAGATCGAGTTATTGGATTCACAGTTATTCGAGACAGAGCTTGAAATGGCGAATCTTGTCACCTGCCTGCACTCTGTACTCATGACCATTCCCGGCATTGGAACCGTAAATGGCGGGATGATACTGGGTGAGATCGGTGATATTCACCGTTTCTCAACACTAGGTAAACTGCTTGCATTCGCTGGACTGGATCCAACTGTATACCAGTCTGGAAACTTTCAGGCTAAAAGAACCCATATGTCCAAGCGGGGGTCACGTGTACTTCGTTACGCCCTTATGAACGCAGCTCATAATGTTGTAAAGAACAATGCGACTTTCAAGGCTTATTACGACACCAAGAGAGCCGAAGGCCGGACACACTACAATGCCCTTGGACATTGCGCCGGAAAACTTGTCAGGGTCATCTGGAAGATGCTCACTGATGAAGTGGAATTCAACCTCGAATAGAGGCCTGTATACTAATATCGATAGATTTTGAAAAAGCACCTTTAGGGAGTTTCTATTAAAGTTACCCTTTTTTACCATCGATATAGAAACGGAATTTTTTGCTGATTTATACTTGACTTTTCATAGCTGGTCTTGTATGAGAAGCCATCACCGCAATCGCCCTCTCCTTCCTCGTTGTAAAGCTCGGTGACGGCAATCTCCTTCGATTGTTTAGATGAAGGTTTTTCCGGTTCCCGTGTTACAAAGCCCTTGGTGGGTTCCCCGCTACTGCCCTCCGACTGCCCCGCCTGTTCCGCTTGCTGTCCGCAGGCGCACAAGGTGGTAAGCAGGAGAACAAAGGCAAGAAACATGGCCTTATGTCCCTTTTTCAAATCACCTCACTCCTTCCGTCCCAAGATCTTTTTCATACGGATAGGCAGTAACATCAGAGTTTTCTTAGGAGTCAGTATTAACAAGACTTTTTCCTTCTCCTAAGAATTATTGTTCCAACGAAAACTCCGACAATAAGAATTAGCGCAATTGCAGCTATTATCCACCAGGAGAGCCTAAAAAACTGCTCCGTATTTGAGGACTACAGTTCTCCTGCGGATTCACCTTTTTCGGGCAAACTCGGATTTTTGATGTCCTCCCGTGAATCTGTATTCCAGGTTGATTCATTTTTTTCGGGCAAGCTTTTGCTTTGAGTGACCTCCGATGTATCTACATGGTCAGATGGTTCACTGACCGCCGCATCCGCTTTGATTACTTCTATCCTTGTCTTTTTACATACCGTGCAAGTGAATGTTCTGACACCATAAGAATTCTTTGTCGCTTCTTTCGTTACCTTGCCTTCATCCCACTGATGCCCTGTTGCAGCTACTTCTGATCGCTCAGTATGACCACAATCGCATTCCCACTCAAGTCTTGGGCTTTGATTTAGGGTTATAAAATGCACTCTCGATACGCTTTTCGTCCAAATAATCCACGTATTTCGGGCTGTACATAGGTTCCTTACGAATTTTGTAGCCGTTTTGTAGCCAGCTATTTTATACGTACTAACCGTTCGCAACGACTTGATTTGAATAATCTGCGGTGGGTTTCAATATGATTCCCGCCAATCATCAGACAAAATTGACCACCTGATTCACCTAAAAAAACATCTTGGAGATATGACTATGAGTAAACTTATTTTCTGTCAATTCAACATCGACACAGCCAGCGTAGAACTGGTTTCTGACGATGGAAGCCGGATTTCCATTGACTGCACAGCCGTTGAAAACGAAGTTGCCGACAACCGCTTCCAGCGGTCAGAGCTGAACTATCTGATCTACAAGGACCCGCTTGCCTATGCCGATCTGATTCTGAACAGCAAGCTGAACGTCCTGTTTGAATAAACCGACATGAGCATAAACGACAGCGTCCCGGTTCATAATGATTGGGACGCTGCTTATTATATCATTGTATTTTGCGAACTCATTCCTCGAACAGATACAGAAGATATCCGTAACCCTCTGCTTTCATCTTTGCGTAAGGCACAAAGCGGAGGGACGTGCTGTTGATGCAGTAGCGCACGCCATTGGGGGACTCCGGATCGCCGGTGAACAAATGACCAAGGTGAGAATCTCCGGCACGGCTTCTGACCTCTGTGCGGCGCATGCCGTGGCTCAGGTCCTCCAGTTCCACCACGGCGGGCTCTTCAATGGGCTTTGTGAAAGCCGGCCAGCCGCAGCCGCTCTCAAACTTATCCGTGGAGGAAAACAGCGGCTCGCCGGTGACGATATCCACATAGATGCCCTTCTCGAGCTGATCCCAGAACTCATTGCTGAATGGACGTTCCGTGCCGTTCTCCTGGGTGACGCGGTACTGCTCCTCCGTCAGTTTGTCCCGAATGGACTCTGCTGCGGGCTTTTGGTAGTCGCCTGGGTCGATGCGCAGCCTGGAGAACAGCTCCATCTCCGCTTTTGGAATATGGCAGTAGCCGTTTGGATTCTTCTCCAGATAGTCCTGGTGGTACTCCTCGGCGGGATAGTAGTTTTTCAGCGGGCCGATCTCCACGAAGAACTTCTCTCTGCGTCCCCGCTCGATCTCCGCGATGCGCTCCACCGTCTCCTTCGCGCTTTCGTTGGTGTAGTAGACGCCGGTCTGATACTGGCTGCCCACATCGTTGCCCTGCCGGTTCTCCACCGTGGGGTCGATTACATAGAAGTAGGCCAGCAGCAGAGCGTCAAGGCTCACCTGTTCCGGGTCGTACTCCACCCGAATCGTTTCCCGAAAGCCGGTGTTGCCCTTGCATACGGTCTGGTAGTCGGCATCCTCCTCACAGGTGCCGTTGGCGTAGCCGCTCTGAGCATCGATGACGCCGGGAATAGACTGCATCAGCTGTTCCATTCCCCAGAAGCAGCCGCCCGCCAGATAGATGACATTCTCCGTGGTATCCATATACATACCCTCCTCACCGGACATACCAGTGGATTGTCCGGTCCTTTCCGTTTTCTGCGGCATACCCATCTGCCCCGCGGTGCAGCCGCTCAGCATCAGTACCGCAGTTAGAAGAAGCGGCAATACTCTCCGATACATGGTGTCGTCCTCCTTTCCAACAGGTAAAAAGGGTTCTCGCTCAGCCCATATCGGCGGACAGTGCCTTGTCGATTTGAGCTTGCAGCGCCTCCGCCTGCGCCTTGCCGGTGATGGCGCCTACGATGGGGTCGCCCACGATGTTGCCGTTACGGTCTACCACATAGGTGGTGGGATAGGCAAAGACGTTCGTGGTAAATCTTCCCGCCTCGCCGCCGGAGGGAAAATACACGTTCCTATAGGTCGCGCCCTTCTTGGACAGCACATCCTTCGCCTCGGAAATTGCCGCTTCGTTGCCGTCCAGCGTGAAGGCGTTGATGCCGATGATCTCGCCGCCCTTCTCCGCAAGCTCCTTGTTCAGCGCGTCCAGTTCGGCAAGCTCACCCACGCAGGGATTGCAGGTGGTGAACCAGAAATTCACTACGGTGACGGCGTTGCCGGAGAACAGCTCATCGCTTTTCACCGTGTTTCCGTCCAGATCCTTGCCCTCAAAGGCAGGGAACTTCTGCATGCTGCCATCGTCCGGCGGCGTGGTCATATCGTTGCCCGCAGGCATGCTCATGTTGCCGTCCAAGGACTCCTGTGCCGCTGCGGGATACTTTTTCTCAATCATGGTCAGCTTATCTTCGATGTCGCGAATCTTCTCCGCCTCTCCCTGAATCAGTTTCAGCTCATCCGCCGTAAACTGATCCTTGGCGGATTCAATTGTACTGAGCAGGAAATCACCGTAGTTTTTGCCGTCCTCCTGCATGGTCATGCCCTTGTCGGCCGCCATGAAAACCTTTTCCCAAAGCGCTGTGTTCTCCGAGAGAATGGCATTTTCTTGCGCCATCAGCTCCTTGTGCATGGCAGCCGCTTCCTCAGCATTCTTCGGTTCGCTGCTCATTCCGTCCATTTTGTCTCCGCCCTTTGTGCCGCAGGCCGCCAGAGAGAGCACCATCAGTGCAATAAGCAGCAGTGCCAGTAATCTGCTGGTAGTATTCGTCCTATTCATCTTCATTCGTTTTATTCCTCCTACTACAATATATTTATGGTTAATATCCCTTACATCCAGTAAGGAATTATCCATCTTGTTGCTTAAGCTGTTAGAATGTAAGAGCAATCGGTATAGCGGATTCCTCCTTGGGCTTTGCGCCCGTAAATAAGTCTGCTAACCAGCTCTTCATTCGCAGCATTCGTTTTATGCAGGTTGAGCCGTCCTTTGGAATGCGTTCGTGTCACACCACAGTAGATTGAATGGGCAATGAGTAAAACTGGTATTGACCAATTGCTACCTAAGATAAAGGAGTGACATTTTTATGAGCATGAACGCAGTAGGTATTGATGTTTCCAAACGAAAGAGCACCGTGGCTATCCTACGTCCCGGCGGTGAAGTTGTCGCCAGTCCCTTTGATGTTCCCCATCTATCAGGCTGTTTCCAGCCTCTTATTCAACACATCAGAGCCTTAAACGGCCAAACACGCATCGTTATGGAATGTACGGGCCGTTACTACGAACCTGTTGCCCGCCAACTCTCTCAAGCCGGATTCTTCGTCTGCGCTGTTAATCCACAGATCATCCATGGCTTTCAAGGCCAGGACAATCCCCTTCGAAGAGTAAAAACCGATAAAGCAGATTCCATAAAAATCGCACGCTACACTCTTGACAACTGGGCGAATTTGAAACAGTATACTCTTATGGATGAACTACGCACACAGCTTAAAACTATGAACCGCCAGTTCGATTTTTACATGAAACATAAGACTGCCATGAAAAATAACCTGATCGGTCTGATCGATCTGGCCTATCCGGGAGCTAACACCTACTTCGACAGCCCCGCCCGTGAGGACGGCAGCCAGAAATGGGTGGATTTCCTTGATACTTACTGGCATGTCGATTGCGTCCGCAAAATGTCCTGCAATGCCTTTACCCTGCACTATCAAAAATGGTGTTGCCGTAAGAAGTACAACTTTAGCCGTTTAAAAGCTGAAGAAATCTACGAGACAGCAAAGGAACTGATTCCCGTACTTCCAAAGGATGACTTTACCAAACGCATCATCAAACAGGCAATACAACAATTAAACGCCGCTTCACAGACCGTGGAACAACTGCGTATACTGATGAATGAAACCGCTGCTAAACTGCCGGAATATCCGATTGTTATGGCAATGAAGGGGGTAGGCCCCTCTCTCGGTCCCCAGCTTATGGCTGAGATCGGAGATGTCGCACGTTTCACCCACAAGGGCGCTATCACGGCATTTGCCGAAGTAGACCCCGGTGTGAACGATTCCGGGGATTATTCTCAGAAGAGTGTGCATGTTTCCAAGCATGGCTCACCCGCTTTACGCAAAACACTGTACCAGGTCATGGATGTTCTAATTAAAACCAAACCGGATGATCCCGTTTATCTATTCATGGACAAGAAGCGCGCACAAGGTAAACCTTACTATGTTTACATGACCGCAGGTGCCAATAAATTTTTACGTATTTACTATGGGCGAGTGAAAGAATATCTTGCTTCTCTTCCGGCATCGGAATAACCAACACGTAAAACCTGTTTTTAGACCGGCATATCCTGGCGGTCTTATTTTGATACCCACTTTTCAACCTGTATAAATTTTTCAATGTTCTTTAAAATTTAGCTTGACTTTTTATTTGCAGGCTTGTTATTGTTATTTGTCTGCAGCGTTTCCGCTGCTTTTGCCTTATCTTTACCGTCTCCAAAGCCGTAGCGGAAACACACGGCGTTTGTGGGACAGGCGCGTATGCACATCCCACAGCGGATGCACTCGGTGTGGTTGGGCGTCTTTGTCACATCCACATCCATCTTGCAGGCTCTGGCGCATTTCCCGCAGGAGACACATTTGTTTTTGTCCACCTTCATCTGGAAGAGGGACGCCTTATTCAGCAGGGCGCAGAACGCGCCCAGCGGGCAGAGCCACTTACAAAAGGGTCGGTAAAACAGCACGCTCAGCACGATCACCGCCAGCAAGATGCCGAATTTCCATGTAAACAGGCTCCCCAGCGCCGCCCGGATGCCTGAATTGGCAAGGGACAGCGGGATGGCCCCCTCCAGCACGCCCTGTGGGCAGAGGTATTTACAGAAGAACGGGTCACCCATGCCTACATCGTTCACAAGGAACGCCGGCAGCAAGAAGACCATCACCAACAGAATGGCGTACTTGAGGTATCGCAGCGGCTTCAGCCTCTTTGTGGAAAGCTTCTTCGTGGGGATTTTGTGCAGCAGCTCCTGAAACCAGCCAAAGGGGCACAGAAAACCGCAGATGAAGCGTCCCAACAGGACTCCCAGCAAAATGAGGAAACCTGTGATATAATAGGAGAAGCTGAACTTTGACGAGCCCACCACCGCCTGAAATGCACCGATAGGACAGGCGCCGGAGGCTGCCGGGCAGGAATAGCAGTTCAGTCCCGGCACGCAGACGGTCTTTCCCGCACCCTGATACAGTCCGCCCTTGAGGAAGTTGGGCAGGTGCAAATTGGTAAGTAAAGCTGCCCCCGCCTGTATCCATCCTCGGAAGCGGGACATGGTCTGTGAAACGCCTGAAAAATTCTTACCCAATACCCACACACTCCAGACACAATTTAATGGCCTTGCTCAGTACCGTCAACGCCTCGCCTCGCCAGACGCCGAAGCACAGCATGACGACTCCCACTATCAGCAGCACGGCCTGCGCTGTTGACTTTTTCACATGGCTCAATTCCATCACCCCTTCATTTTTTCTGCCATCATCATAGCGCGGGAGAGTTAAAGTCCTTGTTAAGAACGAAAATTTAACGTAAACCTTATCTGTTTTTGCTATAATTAAGAACAACGTGAAAATGAAGAAATAAAAAAGGAGGGTTCTTATGCACCTTTTGGTCATAGAAGACGAGTGCGCTCTGTGCGAGACCATCGTCCGCAGTCTGCGGCGGCTGGCCTACAGCGTGGACTACTGCTACGATGGAGAAAAAGCACTGGAGCTGATCGCCGTTGAGAAATACGATCTCATCCTGCTGGATCTGAACCTGCCGGGGAAGGACGGCATGACGGTGCTGCGTACCCTGCGGCAGACCGACCGTGAGACGCGGGTGCTGATCCTCTCCGCCCGCAGCGAGGTGGAGGACAAGGTGGAGGGACTGGACGCGGGAGCCAACGACTATCTGGCCAAGCCCTTCCACTTAGCTGAATTGGAGGCCCGCATCCGCAGTCTGACCCTGCGGCAGTTCACCCAGCAGGATGTGATATTGACCTGCGGGGCACTGACCTTTGACACCCGCTCCCGCTCTGCCGCCGTTGGCGGACAGCCCCTGACGCTCACCCGCAAGGAGACGGGGATATTGGAATATTTAATGGTACATCAGGGGCGGCCGGTGAGTCAGGAGGAGCTGATGGATCACGTCTGGGACAACAGCGTGGACAGCTTCAGCAACTCCATCCGGGTGCATATCTCCGCCCTGCGCAAAAAGCTGCGCGCCGCGCAGGGCTACGATCCCATCCGCAACCGCATCGGCGAAGGCTATCTGATGGGAGGCGATGAGGCGTGAGAAAGATTTCCCTACAGTGGCGCATCACGCTGATGACTGTTCTGCTTATCGGCGTCACCTGCGTGGCTATGAATCTGTTGCTCTGTTCATCCGGTGTGTACTATATGGACAAAATTGCGGACGCTTTGCAGGGCAGCGGCAATGTGATCCTGAATGAGGAAGGCACGGCGAGCTTCGACCCGCAGCTCATAGCACACAACGAGGAGCTGACCATCATCGTTGTTGGGGCGCAAGGGCGCTTCCGTACCACCAACTGGTACATCACGGCTGCGGTAACACTGCTCAGCGGCATTCTTGCCTACTTCGTCAGTGGACGCGCTCTCAAGTCCCTGCGCAGCTTTGCTTCGCAGGTGGAAAAGGTGCAGATGAACAATCTGGCGGATATGAGGATCGATGAGGACGCGCTGCCGGAGTTCCGGCGGCTCAGCCGCTCCTTCAACCAGATGCTGGAGCGGCTGAACAACGCCTTTGCCGCCCAACGGCAGTTCACCGGCAACGCCGCCCACGAGCTGCGCACGCCGCTGGCGCTGATGCAGGCGCGGCTGGAGCTGTTTTCCGCGGAGCATCCCGATGTGCGGCCAGAGACGGCGGAGTTTCTCACCCTTCTGCGGGAGCAGACGGAGCGGCTGACCCAAATGACCAGAACGCTGCTGGAAATGAGCAATCTGCGGCAGGTGGCGCGGAACGAGCAAATCCAGCTCGCCCCCATGATCGAGGAGATCTTCACGGACCTCGCCCCGCTGGCGGAGAAAAACGGCATCACGCTGGAGGCGGAGGGTGACGGCATTATGACTGGCAGCGATACACTGATCTACCGGCTGATCTTCAACCTGACGGAGAATGCTGTCAAGTACAACTGGCCGGGCGGCTCGGTACGGGTTTCTGTCACTCAGGAGCTGGAAAAGCTCCTGCTCCGCGTCTCCGACACCGGCTGCGGCATCCCGGAGGTGTATCAGCGCAGTATCTTCCAGCCCTTCTTCCGGGTGGACAAGTCTCGCAGCCGGGAATACGGTGGCGCAGGACTGGGGCTCTCACTGGTATGGGAGATCGCCGACCTCCACGGCGGCTCCGTTTGGGTAGAGAAAAGTTCGGAGAAGGGCACTACCATTGCGGTGGGGTTGCCAACGCAACAATCAACGAAGCCCTAAAACCCTTTTATTCGTTTTTCGCTGCTTCGCTTGCCGCCCTGCGGCGTTCTGCGCTGTATGGGGCAGTCAGCCGAAAGGAGAACCGCCCCTTGCGTATTTCAAACTCCATGCAGCCCGTATCCGGGTCTGCGTTGGTCTGGCGGCACTCGCCGGGGTGAACTGCGGCGTAGGCGGTCAGCCTGTTCTTGAGGTCGGTGTTGTGTGTGCGGATATAGATCAGCGGCTCTTTCTCGTCAAACCATATATCGGTGGTTTTTTCCTGCTTGGTAAGCCCTGTTCTCATGCAAGCTCCTTTCTGCGCCTCTGTTACGCAATAGGGGTGTTTTTCGGGTGTTTTCTCCGGCTCTTGACTTGGGGAAAACGGAGATTTTCAGACAGGAGCACGCCGGACAAGGCCCGGTTCGTCCGACGCGCTCCTGTTGGCTATTTTCGTATTTTTACGGCTCTACACCGTAGTTGCTCACAGTTCCATGTCACACTTCTTGCAGCGCGGCATATCACGGTTTCTGGACTGCTCCGGCTTCTCTGGCTCGGTGTGGAGCATGAATTGTATGAACTCCTTGACCTTGCGGGGCGCTCGTTTGAGTGCCTCCATGAAATCCTTTGTCTGCTCTTGCAGCTTTTCATATTTGCGTTTCCATACGCTGACATCGCGCTTGAGCGTTTCCACTTTATTCTTCAAATCTCCGATCAGCCCGCGAGAAGCGATGCCCTCCTTGGCAAGCTCCTTGAGAAACTGCGCGTCCTGCGGCGTCATGGAGATGTTGCCGGAGATGGTCTTTTTCCCAATGCTGTCGATCTCGTGGAAGGAAGCTGCCGCTCCCTTCTGCTCCCTGATCTTCTCATTGTACTTTTCCATCGTTTGCTTCTTCTTATCAATCTTATCCTCGATCGATTCCAGCCGCGCCTGCTCCTGCTGCACTTTGAACTGCGTCACGGTCAGGTGATCCTCGGAGCTGCCGCGTTCGCCTCGCTCCACATCGTCATACCCTGCCTTTCGCATGGTGGCGAAGAAATCATCTTGCAGAACGGAATAGGATTTTCGGAGCACGGTTTTCCCGTTTGCGTTCAGCAGCGGTTTCCCATGCTCGTCCAGTGCGGGCTTGGAATCCCACTTTTTGCTCATACTGACCTGCTGTATCGTTTCCTTGACCGTCCCCACCAGCGATTTATCCTTGCAGCGTTTCGTCCATAGAATCTGTTTTTCCACAACGGGGATATAGACCACATGAAGGTGATAGTGGTACACGTCCTGCCCCAGCGCATCGGACATGGCGCGGTTGCGCTCGTTGGCGTGCATGACCGCAGACAGAATATATTGCTCGCCGCCTACAATTTCTATTGCAGCTTTGTAGGCATCGGTGTAAAATTGTTTTGCAAAGTCATATCCGCCGTGGTTGTGAAAGTAGGCGGTGTTTACGTCAAAAATCAGTTCGCCGTAGAGAAAGGCGTCCTCTTTCAGTCCACGGGTGGAGATGATCCCGTCCTTTTTCATCTGCTCAAACATCTCCGCATATCCAGCGGTCGGTTTCTTGAAATGAACATTGAGCCGTGTTCTCTCCGGGACAATATCCTGATTGACATAGGATTCTTTTTCCCGTTCGTTGTGCTGCTGCGCATTGCCGATTCTGGCAGCCGTCAGCCTCATATTTCTTGCGTTGGTACGGTGAATACCATCGCCTCTTGCCATAGGCAGTTTACCTCCTGATTTCAGATTGTGCAGGACGGGGCAGCTTTCGGGGAGGCACTTCTGCGGAAGTGTAATAAACCCACTATGATACTTTCATCCTGCGGCTGCAAAGTATCGTGGGCTCTCCGAGGGGGTATGCGGCTTCTGCGGAAGCCTCTGCCGGTTTTGCAGTCTGCAGTGTGGATACAAACCGCAAAAACCGGCGTGGTCAGCAGCTTATTTGCAGACAACCTCTGCGCATAATTTTCTGCCCACGTCCATCTCAAACTCTGCGGATTTTTCGATGGGGACGGGAAACGCGAGGAGACAGCAGCCAATGCATTGCCTTGTCTGCCAGCCACAGGAGCGTGGCACGCTCCTGTCACAGCTCCCAAGGAGGAACAGTCCAGCGATAGCTCTGCGGAACGCCGCGCCGGTCAAGGTATTCCTGCCGCGCCTGCCCCCGTTCTTCCTCGGTAGGGGCAGTCTTATAGCTGGAATAGAGCTGTCGGTTCAGTATGGCATCGAGCTTCTGTTCCAAGCCCTGACAGATTTCTTCTTCGTAGTCATCCTCACCCCGCAGGTGATATATGGCGAGGTCGAGAAACAGGTCATAGGGAATTTGTACAGTTTTCATTCTGTTTCGCTCCTTTCCGCGATGGTCGCAACGATAGCGATGGTTGCTCTGATGGCATCATTTTCACCGTTGCAACCGTTGCAGCCATCGCGCCGTCCTCAGTCGATTACTTCGTACTCTACATTGTCGATTACCATATAGGTGAGTTTCACCTGCCGCCCGGAGTGTTTTGCTCTGTTCTCGTACTTCACATGATACTCGTCCAGTAGCCTGCCGGATTTAACGTTCAGGTATTTGGTGAGAGCGTTTGCCGCCATGCCTGTATTGACCGTCTCCGCAAGCTCGGTCGGGCTGCCTGTCCATTCTCTGCTTTCGGAGGAAACAAGCTGGGAAACCGTATCCAATACCGGGTCGGGCGGCTCCTGATACGGCTCGTTCTCTGTCCGTTCAAGGCTCCATATCTGCGTGTCGGCATCTTTTTTCAGATATAGAATCTGATCCTGTTGATCTCGCCCCACAGCATCGACCGTGGCCTCCAATGCTGTCCGTTTCTTCTTCTGCATCAGGAGTGCTCCGTCTGCACAACCGAGAAGTCCTGTTGTGCCGGAGATCGTTTCAAAGCTGTCCCCGGCTGGCTGCTTTCTTGTGTGATGGACGGTAACGATGCAAATGCTGTGTCTGTCCGCAAAACGCTTGAGCTTTCCGATGATCTCATAGTCGCTGGCGTAGCTGTAAGCCTCGCCGCCAGCTTCTCTGATCTTCTGCATGGTGTCAATGATAACCAGCTTCGTGTCGGGATGTTCCTTTATGAAATTCTCAAGCTGCTCGTCAAGACCGTTTCCGATTTTGTTTGCTGCCGTTGCAAAATGCAGGCTGGCGGTATCCGCCACGCCGTACATCATAAACATTCGGCTCTGGATTCTCTGGAAATCATCCTCCAGTGCAAGGTACAGAACCGTACCCTGATGGACTTCATAACCCCACAGCCTTTGCCCTGTGCTGACATGGTAGGCAAGCTGCGCTACCAGAAATGATTTTCCGATTTTGGGCGCTCCTGCGAGGATATATGCCCCGGAGTAGGGGGTATCGGTTAATACCGACTTTTAACCCCTAACATGATAGAAAGAGACAATCCCAGAGAATTCGGGCCTTTTCTAAGGCAAAATTCTCTACGTGACTGTCTCTTCCTTTTTCTTGCTCCTATTTCAGGGCGCAAAACACCCTTGTTTG
>NZ_JYHN01000033.1:0-3512 GCF_000954015.1 Clostridium sp. FS41 | reverse complement strand
AGCTGACTAATACTAATCGGTCGAGGGCTTAACCAAAAGGTTTAGGGAAAAGAAGGAAGTTTCAATTCGGTTTTCAATATGTGGTTTTGAGGGTACGTAATGTGCTTAAAGATTATATCATTTATGGTGTAATTGCCGTGGTGATGACGGGGTGTGGCTCAGCTTGGCTAGAGCGCCTGGTTTGGGACCAGGAGGTCGCAGGTTCGAATCCTGTCACCCCGATTAACTAAAGAGAATATGATATGCGCGAGTGGCTCAGTGGTGGAGTATCGCCTTGCCAAGGCGAGGGTCGCGGGTTCGAATCCCGTCTCGCGCTTTTTTATTGGCTGGAATTTCCTGAAAGCAAGGGAATTCCGGCTTTTTTGTTGGCGAAAGAAGAACCCCCGGAGACGATTCCAGGGGTTTTATATTGCATTTATTATTGGATTCACAGTTAAAGCATTGCCTGCTCTATTTCAAATGATTCAGAGCTGAAGTTGCTGTAGTACCTACCGTCATTGGCGGTAAAACGCAGCACGCAATAGTCAGGATCTGTCACGCCTTTGGAGTAATACATGGTATCACCTTCCCTCCAGATCATTTCCTTGGTTTTCCTGTCCTCCAGTACTTCCATGGTGCCGGTAAGCATGACTCCGCGGAAAAAACGCCGGTCACAAAAATAGATACATGCCCTTGGATTAGCTTTATACTGTGAAACTCTCATTGAGGATGTGTTGGTGGTGAAATAAAAGACTTTGATGCCCTCTCTTTTACGCGGTGGGAGCATTGCTTTAATGTTTGGAATGCCGTCCGGGGACACGGAACCGATAAAGGACACTCCCTGTTTGTCAATCAGATTTCCAATTGTTGTTTCTGTATCTCTCATGGCTTTAACCTCCTTTTCAACCATTATATAGTGAGCCAGGTTGAAAAGATAGTAGGCACTTTTTAGTAACTACAAAAGCCCCTTTTCTTTCAGAATATTTTCCCTGTGATCTTCAATCATCATCTCAATCCCTACATCCTGCATAATTGTGACGGCCTGAAATATTTTCCTGCCACGGTCTGTGAGATCATATTTCACCTGCAAAGGATATCCTTCAAAGGTGGTCTTGTCCACAAAACCGTACTGGATCAATTCATTAAGCTGCTGGATTAGCATTTTCTGAGTCACGCCGGCAATGGAATGTCTGAGAAAAGAAAGAGACTGGGGGCTTTTGCTTAACTGCCATAAGATAATGGGTTTCCATTTTCCCCTGATCGCATCATGAGTCAGTTCCAGGGGACATGTATATTCATTTCGCATTTTCATATAGATCACCTCATTTAAAGTATATCACCGTAACCCAGGATTGGCTATAGTTCTATACGGAGTAGGTTTAAGGAAGATGTCCATTTTAATAAAATGATCTGGTTTGATCTTGACAGTTTCAAGACAATGTTATAGAATGCAAGTATACACTTGCAAGAATGGAGGCAAAAATGGACCAGACAAGTCAAAGGATCATTGATGCGGCAATGGAACTGATGATGGAGAGAGGATATTCGGCAACAACAACGAAAGATATTGCCAGGCGGGCAGGTGTGAATGAGTGCACCATTTTTCGGAAGTTTAGTGAAAAAAAGGAAATCGTGCTCCAGGCCATGAAGCAAAGTCAATGGCATCCAGACCTTCGCCCTGAGGATTTTCTTCAAATATCAGGTAGTCTGAAGGAGGATCTGATGCGTTTTTCACATGTGTATATGACCAAGGTGAGCCCCAGGTTTGTAAAACTTTCTATTGGGCTGCGCACTCCAGAATTGGCAGATGTGACATCAAAGGGAATCATGGCGGTTCCCCAGACTTTTAAGACGGGCTTGATTGATTATTTTAGGGAAATGAACAAAAGAGGAATTTTAAAGCATGATGATTTTGAAACTTTATCCATGATGTTCCTGTCCCTGAATTTTGGTTTTATATTTTTGAAAGCTTCATTTGGCGATCAGCTGACAACCATGGACCAGGATTGTTATATTAGGGGGATGGTTGAAGGGTTTATCAATGGAATATAGTTATAAGTACAGCAGCGGAAATGAATAAAAAGTATGTGGCACGTAGTTTGTGCTATATATTTTTGATGTTGATGCAAGTGTTTACTTGCATAGAGGGGAGAGGCGACAAGAATGGGATGGTATTTTATTGCATGCACTTATTTAGATCCGGGAAGGGGGAGATACGATTATGATGACTATATAAGAATGGTAAAGCCTATTGTGGAGCAATATGGAGGTGTCTATTTGGTCAGGAGTGAAAGAATTGAGTACCTAGGAGAGGGATGGAAGCCGGACCGTATGATTGTTATACGTTTTCCGGACAGAGGAAGCCTGGATGCATGTTTTTCATCAGAGGAATACGGACGTATCATGGGAAAGCGGATATCCTCAGTGGACAGTCACGCTATAATCGTACCAGCCTTTGGAGAAGGCCAGGAGGTGGGAGAGTGAAGATAAGCAAAACAGTACATCAGCTGAAAATTGATTTTAACATAAGTCCGCAGATCAGCCGCTATGTCTATGTGTATCTTATAGAAGGTAATGATGGATATTACCTGATTGATACAGGGGTAAAAGGATGTGATAAAAAAATTGGAGAATATATACATAAAAATGGAAGAAGGAGACAAACTATCAATACTGTACTGCTGACGCATTCCCATCCTGACCATATAGGGGGAGCAAAGGCTCTAAAGCATATATACGGCTGCCAGATCTGTTCCTGTGCAGGAGAAAAGAACTGGGTCGAAGATATAGACCTTCAGTACAGGGAACGCCCCATACCTAATTTTTATGGTCTGGTGGAGGGTTCGGTTCATGTGGACAGAACTTTAATACCTGGAGAGATTATTGAACTGGAGCCGGGAATTTCGTTGGAAGTGATCAAGGCTTCCGGACATTCTCTGGAATCACTGTGTTTTTATTATAGGGAAGAGAAGCTTCTTTTTGTGGGTGATGGGATTCCTGGGCCGGAAGACGTGCCCATCTATGTAGACTCACAGGCCAGCCTTGATACGCTGGAGCGGCTGAGGGTGTGGAAGGAAGTGGACCTGTATTGTCCTGCCTGGGATCAGATGTATAACCATGAGCAGGGGGTGGAGGTCATTGAAAAGGCAAAACAGGTCATGGAACAATTGAGAGATGCTGCTGTGGAAAGTTTGCGCTGGTGCAGCCGGCCGGATGATGTGGTTTCATATGTAGTTCCATGTTTGTGCCAACGACTTGGCATGGAGCAATGGAGTGAGCATCCGCTTTTTAAAAGATCGGTTTTGGAAGATATACAAAGGATGAAACAGGCTCGATAAAAAGTTTTTACAAAAAATGAAAAAAGCTGTTGACATTTGTCGAACCATCTGGTAAGATATCTCTTGCGCTGCGGTGAGAGCTTAAGCGCAAGAGAGTAAGAAATAAAAAAAGTTTAAAAAGTTGTTGACAAACGCAAACGGCTGTGATAAGATATAAAAGTTGCTGCTGAACAAGACAACAACAAACGAACCTTG
>NZ_JYHN01000032.1:0-100619 GCF_000954015.1 Clostridium sp. FS41 | reverse complement strand
TGGCGGCTGTGGCCGCCATGAATCCAAGATAGGGACCGCCGAACGCAAGGGGCATTCCAAGGGGCTGTCCGTCCCCCACTGCAATGTCAGCGCCATATTCAGCCGGCGTCTTCATCACTGCCAAAGCCATGGGATTACAGGACATGATATATTTGGCTCCGGCTTCATGGGCAATACGCCCCAGACCTTCCCCGTCCTCCAGGTTGCCGTAATAGTTTGGCTGCTGCACGTAGAAGCAGGCTGCCTGGGGATCTGCCTTTATCATATCCTCCAGGGCCTGTGTGTCCGTGACCCCGTCCTTTTCCGGTACAATGACCACTCTGGTATTGCTGCCAAAACAATATGTCTTGATCACTTCGATCGTTCCCGGACTGGCTGCGGCGGAAACATACGCAGTGCTCCTCTTCCTGTCCCTGCACATGGCCACAGCCTCCCCCGCCGCGGTGGCGCCATCATACACCGATGCATTGGAAGCATCCATTCCTGTCAGCTCACAGATCATGGTCTGATATTCAAATATGGATTGCAGGATCCCCTGGCTGATCTCCGCCTGGTAAGGCGTGTATGCTGTTACAAACTCCTCCTTGGAGATCACGCTGGAGACAATAGCGGGTATGTAATGGTTGTAGGCCCCCGCTCCCCTGAAAATATGCCGGAACACCACATTCTTTTCCGCCATCTCCTCCATCCTGGACATTACCGCCTGCTCATTGAGGCCGGAGGGGATCTGAACGCCGTCCTTTAACATCACCTCACCGGGTATATGGGAAAACATTTCCTCAAAACTGTTAAATCCTATCTCATGAAGCATTTCCTGCTGTTCCTGCTTCGTATTCGGCACATAAGTACCCATGATATTACACCCCATTTCTAATGGAATAAAGATGCTTTTATTCCAGAGTCTTTACATATGCTTCATACTCAGCAGCGCTCATCAGCTCTTCCGTATCCGTGACACTTCCGATCTTCACCAGCCACGCATCATAGGGAGACTCATTGATGGACTCCGGCGCGTCCAAAAGCGCCTCATTCACCTCTTCCACCGTGCCTGTCACCGGTGAATACACATCAGAAACAGCCTTCACGGATTCCACATCTGCAAATGCCTCCCCTGCCGTCACCTCGTCCCCTGCTTCCGGCAGGTTAACAAACACCAGGTCTCCCAGGGCATCCTGGGCATAATCCGATAATCCTACCAAAGCGGTGTTCTCATCCACCATCTTGACCCACTCATGTGACTTTGAATACTTTAATTCCTCCAGAACATTCATCTCAATACCTCCTGTTATATGATACTCAACGTTTATAGAAAGGCAGCTTCACCACTTCTGCGGCCACCCGCCGTCCTCTTACCTCAACCTCCAGCACAGTGCCCGGTTCCTTATATCCAACATCCACTAAAGCCATTGCCACCGGATATCCCAGATAAGGACAATGAGTGCCGGAGGTGGTGATCCCAATCTGCCTGCCGTCCGCATAAACCGCCTGATGTTCCCTGATGATTCCCCGTCCCGTCACCTTTAAGCCGATCCGTCTCCTGGTCAGGGGGCCTTTATCCACCAGCGCCTGCTTTCCGATAAAATCCTCTTTATCCATTTTTACAAATATTCCCAGCCCGGCCTCCTTGGGTGAAATGGTATCGTCCATCTCGTGTCCGTACAAAGGCATGGATGCCTCCAGTCGCAGGGTGTCCCTGGCCCCTAACCCGCATGGGATCAGCCCCTCCTCCTGTCCTGCCTCCATGAGCATCTCCCACATGGCCGGCGCGTCCTCCGGGGCCAGATAGATCTCCACCCCGTCCTCACCCGTGTAACCGGTCTTGGAGATAATGCATTTGATATTCCCGATCATACGGTCAAAGAGACAAGTATAATATTTCTCCGGTATATCCTCCTCCTTTGCCAGTTTCCTGAGGATCTCCATGGCCTTCGGTCCCTGCAGCGCCAGCTGCGCCACTCTGTCTGAAATGTCCTCAAATTCCGCGTCCCCAAACTGGTGGGCCTTCATCCACTGGAAATCCTTATCCTTATTTGCTGCATTTACCACTATAAAATAGCAGTTGTCCCTTACCTTGTACACGATCAGGTCATCCACCACACCGCCATCTTCATTGCACATGGGGCTGTAGCGGGCCTGGCCATCGGCCATGACCGTATAGTCATTGGTCAGGATCATGTTCAGGTTCTTTTGTGCATCACTGCCTCTGCAGATGATCTCCCCCATGTGTGAAACATCAAACAGGCCGCACTTGGTGCGCACTGCCATGTGCTCCGCTATCACACCTGTGTCATACTGCACCGGCAGCAGATAGCCTGCAAACGGCACAATCTTCCCCTTGTACTTTACATGTGTGTCATAGAGCGGTGTCCTTAATTCAGTGCCGCCAGTTACTTCTGTGCCCATAAATCATTACCCTCCTTCATATGCTGTCCAGTGTCCCAAAATGCGCAGACATTTAAATCCGCGCTGAAAGACTGTTAAAAAAGCGCATGAACAAATAAACATGTTCATGCGCTCTGTCTTTGGACCTGAAAGATTTGGCTTCGTCGGTGCTCATCGCTTTCCAGAGTATCGTCCGGTATCCGGTCCTTTTGCCTGAGAGTTCTCCGCTTCCCCTTCGGCGCTGCCCTAAGTCACTGCCGGATCATCACTCCAGCCCCCGGACAGTCTCTCCCGAATCCATCATCCGATGATATGCAGTTGTCCGCAAACGTATGGCTCACCGCCCCGCCCTTGCTAAGTTCATACTAACACAGGTGATGTTTTCAGTCAATAGATAAAGGTTGTTTATAATTTAACGATAATTCAGCCTGATAAGATTGGGAATACTTGGAAGTATGAAGCTATACTGGACAGGGAACAGGTCTTTTCCTGCTCCGGCGCCGGGAACCGGATCGTCTTATATGAACGTTCTCTGAAGTAATCTATACAATTAACGAATAAATTAGCCTGTCCAAAGAAAAAATACTGGTAATCTGATATAAAGTAGTATATAATGGGCAAAGATGATGAGGCGAAGGTGTTCCTTTTGCCTCATTGTTGTCTGATAAAAAATACGGCTTATGATAATAGATTAGGAAAGAAGGTGACCACATGCATAAGTTTATGCGGACCATTGGGTTTAGCATGTACCAGAAGAAACAGGATATGGAAAAACTGCTGCGGCGTCTTGCAAAAGAAGCCAGGGAGAACGGACAGTTGTCCGAACGGGAAGGCAGTACGTTCTGTGAACTGCGGGTAGAGACCGCTCCCGGCATGGGTGTTGCCATGGCTGGTGAGATGAGTCCAAAGGGAACATTTAACCGCGAATATTATTTCCCCTATGTGAAAAGCACGGATATAAGTTCGGATGCGGAATGCTCCATCCAGCGTCACACGGAGCGGGAAACATTTGCCGGACTGCTGGATGAATACAGAGTGGGCATCTCTCTTATCTTTTATATAGAAAACTCCATGGAATACCGGCTCCGCAAAGCCGGCCATAAGCCTGTAAAACCCTTAGGCGCCGCCCTTTCGGGCCTGTGCGTGCAGGGCAGGATCCTCCTTCCCATACAAAAGACAGAAAAACAGGCCGAGGATTCCAGAATGGCTGCCAGAAAGAGGAGCAATCTGCTGGAAGCAGCCAAACGCGGGGACGAGGATGCTATTGAAACACTGACCATTGAGGACATTGACCTTTACTCCATGGTTTCCAGGCGGATCGCCCATGAGGATGTGTATTCCATTATTGAGACCTGCTTTATGCCCTGCGGCATTGAATGCGACCAATACTCCGTAATAGGGGAGATCACCGGAATTGAGCTGAGTGCCAACCGGATTACCAAGGAAGAGGTTTATGACCTGACCCTGGACTGCAATGACATGATCTTCCATGTTGTCATCAACCGCCAGGACCTCCTGGGAGAGCCAAAAGTAGGCCGCCGATTCAAAGGTCAGGTATGGATGCAGGGAACTGTGCAATTTGAGGCTTGATTTTTTTCCCAAGATAGGTTATTATATAATGCGGACCGTGTGATACGGTTCGCAGATATCAATGATACAAATTGATGTGTTTCTGTAGCTCAGCAGGATAGAGCGTCCGCCTCCTAAGCGGAAGGCCAGCGGTTCGAATCCGCTCAGGAACATTAGAACTTACAGCTCGAAAGTCTGACAGAATCAAGGCTTTCGGGCTGTTCCTATATCTATAGAGAAGTCGAATTCACAACAAAAAGAGTTGTTTTTGATTAGCAAATTATAACGGAGAAAGCGCTTGAATCCAGTCGCATGGGATGCTGTAATCATATTAACTCCGCAGGTAACACGGCTTATCGGAATTACGGATAAACTGTTGGAGGTACGCGTGGATATGGAACCGATTTTTAGAATCGTTATCAATGAGGATAATTCAAAACAAAAAGAGCAATTTATGCGTATATCTGATATGCTGTATTACCAGAAGCAACGGCGTTCCATCGGAAACTGGGTGTTTCTGGTCTGGTGGGGTATCGTTGTGATAAGCTCTATTCTCATGCCTGGCGAGTTGGGAGCCATTCTCTTTCTGATGGTAGCAGTATGGTTTCTTGCCTTGTCTGCGCGCCTTCGCCGCAAGGTGTTGCTGAACACCGGTTTGATTATTGGAAGGATTTTCCGGAAATTGAGAAAGACGGAGCTGGTTCGCAGCCAGATCGATTTTTTTGAGAATGATTTTACATATTATCCCAGTAAAGAATCACTGGTCTGGAAATATCCGGCTGTAGATAAGCTGGCAGAGGACCCGCAGGCCTATTACATATTCTTTGCAAAAGATCAAGGGATGTATTTTGCCAAACACTGCTTTACAGTCGGTGATTCCCTGAATTTTAAAGAATTCATTATGCAAAAGACAGGAAAAGATATGTCGCTAATGAAGTAAACATCAGCAGTTTAAGGGGGGAACCGGGATATGACACCGTTATTCCAAGTTACAATAGCCAGGGATGCCCAATCCCTTTATGAACTGGCAAAGTATCAGTTAGAACGCAGATACAGTGGAAAACGGCTGAGTCTGGATATAGCTGTACTGCTGGTTGTCATGGCGCTGCACTATTTTATGTACAGGCAGCTGTTCCGCACGCTAATCATAGGATGTCTGCTTCTTTTCATATTTATATGGCCTTATTTTAGCATCAGACGGGTAAGCGTGAAACACAAACAATGCCAGAAACAGGCGGAAAAACTGAAACAGCAGGCCAGCCTTGGTATTCCCTGCGAAAAGGCAGTGTATCAATTTCTGAAAGATAACATCCGTTGGGAAACCAGCTGCGTCAGCGGATATATGGAATACTCCCAGATCCGCAGTATAGAGGAATTTCCAATGTATTTTTTTGTAATCACAACGTCAAAACAGGCATTGATCATCTGGAAAAACAGTTTCACTGAAGGATGCCCCGATCAGTTTCTGCATTTTATACGGCAGAAACAGCAATCCGGTCCGGCTGTTCCCACCTCCACAGCGGGGGCTAAACTTAAAGGTTGAAACCGCCTCTTTTAACAGTCACGGTTTCCGATGGCCCTTCACATTCAATCTTTTTGGCGCGCAGGTTATTGTAGACATCCTCCGACTCGCATTCTTTTATATTGCAGAATTCTTTTTCAAATTCCAACAGATCCCTGTGTAAAGATCCCATTTCTAGATTCGACAGCATGATATCCTCTTCGGTACTGTCATTTCCTTCTATTTCAGCATATGTCAGGGAATTGCCGATTGTCACGTTGTTTACGGCAGTGCCGATTGACCTTATCATGCATTCATCGTCCATACTGTTCTCGATTTTCAGTCTCACGCTTTCCGGTACTATGTTGCCTGCGCCATCCAGTTCTGATACAAGTTCCAGCCTCAGACCGTCCTCTTCATAAGTATCCATTTGTTTTCCCACGCTGTTCTCCCCATCCTCTGTACCGTTTGGCAAGCTCTGTGTGATACCGGCCGTATCTTTAACGCTGTCCCCTGCCGTATTTGCACATCCGGTTAATGCCAGAAGAAGTATGATTAATCCACTCTTTTTCCACATTTTATTCTCTCTATATTGTAATGCTTAATAAAGTGTCACTGTTAGTTTGCTTCGCACCCAACCTATACATAGTCTTCGATTTTTTGGAAGTATATGCTTTTCATTTTCTTCTTTTCTAATATGTTTTTAACTTTTTCTGTGACTATGACATGCCCCCATACTAAATTCGTATAAAAGCAGATATCAGAGCCATCCCATTCATTTAAATCCACGCCATATCCATCCCGTTCTTCGCTGCGCCACAGTCTTACACAGATCACAGCTTTTTATTAATTCCTGCCTTTTGTTTCTCATATATCCGCAACGCCCCGTTATCACGAGTTCTTTATAATCATCGATATTTTTGTCTAAACGTATTTTGCCATTGCCGTTGTACCATCCTGATAATTCGATCTCCTTTACCATATTGCCTGTAGCTGAAACTTCTGACAGAGCGTTTAGAAATTTACTGCTGACTATAATCCCATTTCTGGAAGATAAATAATCATATTCATATTTTCCCAAATTTCGTACTATATAAGAGTAGGGAAATTATCCCCTATTCTTATTTTTTGTTATGATGAGTTTGATTGGTTAACGGCACAAATATGGGACATAGTTCCCGAAACTGAAAGTGTTAACCATCACTCATTATCTTTTATTCGATTAAGCAAGTTGGGATTCGCTCCCGGGTAACTAACGAAAATGAATAGATAACCGAGTGCTGGACCCAATCATATTAATTCGCAAAGGAGGATCCCCCCTATATGTTAGCTGTAGGTATCGATGTATCTAAATCCAAAAGCACCGTTGCAATTATCCGATCTGATAGGACTGTTCTATCAAAGCCATATGACTTTTCCCATACTATCAGTGATATCGCTCAGCTCACCGATCTGATCCGTTCATACCAAGAAGAATCTAAAATAGCTTTTGGATTCGCGGTCTAATCTGCAAAATATGCGTTCTTTTTATCTGGCCTATCAGAAATGCCGGTCACTGACTGGCAAATTGTCATGGACAAATGGAAAACAGGAAGCGCCGGATCGTGTAATGGATCCAGCGCTTCCTGTTTTTTCCCAAATTTTTCCTCTAAAACGTTTCTTTCCAAAGACAGCTGCCAGGTAACCGGCAGCTCAGTCTCCCGACAATTCAGTCTCCCGGCACTTCATTCTCCCGGCAGCCGGGCGTTCAGTTTCCGGTACAGGCAGTCCAGACGGTCCGGGTCCAGCAGGGTGTAGATCACATGGGGTTCATAATCCGTTTCCCGGAAAAGCTGTGTAAATTCCCCTTTCATCCGGCTTACGGCCAAAAGAGCCTGCCTGGCCCCTTCCAGGGCGCTCTGCCAAAACTCTTTATCCTGTTCTTCTGTCTCCGTCACATAGCGGGTCAGCAGGATCGCCTCCGTCCCGCAACGGTACATGTCCACATACCGGGCATTAAGCGCCAGACGCTCCTGAAACCATTTCACCTTATCCTGACTCAGCCCCTCCGGGTATTCCCCCGCCTCCTCGCAGAGGGCGCTGATCTTTTTAAATGCCTCCTCCTTTTCCCGGATCGCAGGCTCCAGGGATGACCTTCTGGGAGAAACACAATCCTGTTTTTGGGGGTCCCAGTCCTTTAAAGAGTTCTTTTCCTCCGAGAGCCATACCGCGTGCTCCAAAGAAATGGGAAGCACGCTGGAATCCGAGAATACACAGTCATTTACAAACACGGTCCCGGCTGTAATCTCCCATGTTTTCTTCATGATATTGCCGAACCATTTTGCCTGACGGCTGATACATCCAGTATCCTCTGACCATCCTTCCTCCAGAAGGAATCTGCGGTATATTTCCTGGTCCGGGGTATCCAGATCCCTGGTAAGGGCAGCCCCCGCATAAACATTGATCTTGTTGGGTGTAAAAAAGGAGGAATGTCCGTCCAGGCTTTCCCAGTCCAGGCGGAAAACTGCCCCTGATGCTCCCTTCTGCCTGGCGTCTGACAGTCTGCGCCGGTAGTCCTCTGTCAGGTCCGCGATCCCCACGCCCCATCCGAAATACTGTCCCATGGTATCAAACTCAATCCACTGCTCATGGTCTCCCACATGACCGATCCTGGGATTTGCCGGAAATGTGGGATAGTAATCATGGGGCGTATTCTTCAGGGAAATGATCACATCCGGCGGCAATTCCTCCATCACTGCGGATATCTCCTTCTGGGAAGCGGAATCAAACACAAAGTCACGCACAATCAGTTTTCTGCCAGCCTGGCGGATGGGTTCATACATGGATGTCAGTACCATCCGGTACCAGTCCTCCCTGGCGGCGGACTTACACCTGCCGCAGGTACAGCGGTTGGACTTGATGGAAACACGGCTCTCCCCTGTGGCCGGTGAGGTGATGATCCCCGCCACCTGGGGAAACTCCCGGAAAAACTCCCTGTATTTAACTCCTAAGAACTCCTGCCAGAAGGGGTCCGTGGCACACACATGACCGTCATGGACCAGGTGCGGGTAAAATTCCAGGATAATATCAGGGAAATACAATTCCTTGTTCTCAATATAGACCTGGATTCCCCTTCTGCCCGCCTCTTCCAGTACTCTTTTTAAAAAGGACCTTCTCTGGTAGGGGCAGGAGCGCCGCGTAGGTGTATACTGGTACAGCTTCCTGAAGATCTGGCTGTAGATATCAAATATGGAAGAATCACCCTCCTGTTCCTTATACCCGAAATAGGCTCCCGGGTATACGATCAGGTCCACAAAATCATTCCGGTGGAGTACCAGCGTGTTCATACCGTGCTTTTCAATAAAATCCAGGGCCTTGACCACCCACGGATAGTCCCAGGCATACAGGCTGTGCAGTTCCAGCCCCCGCACTTCAAAGTCCGCTTTTGCTTGGTCCATGATTTTCCTCCCTTCCCTGCCGTCTGTCTTTGTCAGATTGCGTCCAATACCCTGCTGACATCTGCTTTAAAGCGGATCAGCCGGTCTCCGTCCAGCATATATTCCACCACATGGGAATATCCCTTGTTTCTCACCAGGCTGTCATAGCGGGACGCCAGTTCTTCATACCCCGCCAGTGTCTCCCTCGCCTTCTGTACATCCCCGGGATCCTGTGAGATCTCCGCTTTCTTTGTATAGACCGTGGAAATGAGTTCCAGGCGAAAGCCCTCAATATAAGCCGGAAATCCCTCTGCCACAAATTCAAGATATGTCTTTACATTGTGGTTGACACCCGGGCTTGCGGCGGCGATCATGTCCCTCAGCTTCCGGGCCATGGCCAAAGCCTCATCCTTTTCCGCTATCATGACCGGAATATTCTCCCCGGTTGGTTCCACCCGCTTGGATGCATTAGGTTCCCACTGGTCCCGGCTGTGGAACACGGTCATAATATTGTAGGTCAGGTCGTACCGGTCAAAGATCTGGCAGTTCCTGTTAAACACATGGCCCCGCACATGGATCCCCTTTTCAAGGATCTTCCAGCACAGCTGCATCATTTCCCGGAACAGTTCCCGGTCCTTACCTTCCGTTATCTTACAGGGGATTTGGCTGTAGCTGTCCGGGATCAACGGGGACACCAGCCCATGATCAAACCATGCATCATAGACCGCATCCATGTCCGTGTTCACATCAAAGGAAATCATGGCGCCTGCAATCAGGTTTAACATATTAAAACCGCAGAACACACTGGACTGGGTCATATTTTCCCAGTCAGTCCTGAGCATGATTCCGGTTGCCCCCTTATCCAGGTACCGCTGCATCCTTCCTCTCATATCCTCCGATACGCTGCAGGGAAATACTCCCAGGCCAAAGAACTGTCCCCAGGTATCAAACTCCACCCACTGGTTCAGCTTTCCGCAGTTTCCAATGGCAGGATTGTCCGGGAACACCGGATAATAATCATGGGGAACCTTTTTCATGGACATGGTGATGTTGTCGGACACGCTGCCCGCCGCATCCACCATGGCGTACTGGTGGGCCTTGGTATAAGAAAAATCCCTGACAATCAGCTTCTTTCCGGCCCCGTCAACGGCCCGGTGCATGGCTGCCAGCAGACTGCGGTACCATTCATCCACATCATAGTCCCTGCAGCGCTGGCAGGTACAGCGGTTGGCTGCAAAGGACACCATGCTCTCCCTTGTTCCGGGGCTGACAATGATGCCTGCCACATCCGGAAACATTGCAAAGAACTCCCGGTATTTTTCCTCCAGGAACTCCCACCAAAACGGATCCGTGGCGCACAGTGCGCCGTTCTCTCCCCGCAGCTGGGGATATTTTGTGATCAGGTCATTGTGAAAATAGATTTCCTTTACTTCCCCGTAAAATTCCAGCCCATTTTCCCGGCACTTGTCCAAGACCGAACGCAGATAATAGCGGTAATTCTTAGTGACGCTGTTCCTGACCGGATTAAAACTCAGCAGCTCGTCCTTATCAAAATATTTATCCGGAAACACCACCTTGTCAATAAGCTCATTGCAGTGGAAGATAATTCCCGTAAGATTGCAGCTCTTTGCAAACCGGATCGCCCGGTCCACATGAAAGGTGTTCCACATATTGATCCCATGGATCTCCAACAGCCTGTCTTTGTAACTTGGTACACTCATTTCCTTCAGCCTCCCAACTCATCCAGTGTCCTGGAGCAGTCCTCTTTGAACCGCCTTATCCGCTCCGGATCCATCACATATTCCACATTGTTGGAGTAACCCCTGCCAGACACCACTGCGGCCAGGCGGTCCGCCAGCCCGTCATATTCTGCCAGGGTCTCTCCTGCGCTCCTTCGATCCTCCGCGCTGCAGCTTTGCTCCGCCTTCCTGATCCAGGCAGCGGTACGGATCTGGGCATCGAAGATCTCCACATAGACCTCATATACATCCAATACAAAGTTCAGGTACTTTTCAATGTCTGCGCTGACCCCCAGGGCTTCCGGTTTCAGCCAGTTCCTTAAGTCCGCGGCCATCTGACGCGCCTCTTGCTTTTCCCGGAACATGATCTCCATATGATCCCCCACGGGCTGCACCTTTTCTGAAGCCCCAGCATCCCAGTGATCCCGCGTATGCTGCACGGTCATAATAAAATAGGTGAGGAAATACCGGTCAAACATCTGGGCATTCCGGTTAAACACATGGCCACGCACATACAATGTTTTCTCCAGGATCTTCCATGAATCCTTCATCAGCCTCTTAAAAACGTCAAATGCCTGGGGTGCTTTGGGCACACAGGGCTCCTGGGGACAGGAATCGTATTCCAGGGGGCTGACCAGGCCAAACCGCAGCCATTCCCTGTAGGCGTCATCCAGATCCATATTTACGTCAGCCCCCAGCATTGCTCCGGCAATGAGATTAAAGATATTAAAGGAATTAAAGGTGCTTCCCTGAAGCAGACGCTCCCAATCCGTCCGGAGCATGATCCCGCTGGCCCCCTTTTCCAGGTAACGCTGCAGCCGTCCCTGCATATCTTCCGCCACGCTGCACGGAATGATCCCCAGACCAAAGTACTGTCCCCAGGTATCAAATTCGATCCACTGCTCCAGGTTCCCGCAGTTGCCC
Source organism: Clostridium sp. FS41 (assembly GCF_000954015.1). Lineage (NCBI taxonomy): Bacteria > Bacillati > Bacillota > Clostridia > Eubacteriales > Clostridiaceae > Clostridium > Clostridium sp. FS41. The sequence continues at coordinate 89,088 of NZ_JYHN01000032.1, read as the reverse complement.
ACAGAGGGGTTGTCCGGGAATGTGGGATAGTAGTCGTGAGGCGTTTTCTTTAACGCCATAATAATCTTTTCAGATACATCCCTGGCCGCATCCACCATTGCATACTGGTGGTCTGCCGTGTAGGAGAAGTCCCTGACGATCAGCTTTTTACCGGCAGCATCCAGGGGCTTAAACATGGCTGTGATCAGTTTTCTGTACCACAGATTCATGTCGCAGCACCGGCAGCGCTCACACTCGCACTTGTTGGCAGCCAGGGATACCATGCTCTCCCTGGTTCCTGCGCTGACAATGATCCCCGACACCTTTGGAAACCTTTGGACAAATTCACGGATTTTTTCTTCCAAAAATTCCCACCAAAATGGTTCCGTTGGGCAGACCGCCCCGTTTTCCTTTCTCAGATAAGGAAATTCCTGAAGGATCTCATGGGGATAATAGATTTCCTTTACCTCCACATAAAACTCAAGCCCGGCAGCCGTGATCTTGTCAATTACATTTCCCAGGTAATACTTGTGGTTCTTTGTGTCTCCATCCCTGTTATTGTAGGAAAGCAGGGACACATTGGGCGGAAAATATTTATCAGGCTTAATGGCACGGTCGATTATGTCATTGCAGTGGAAAATAATACCGGTCAGATTAAACTTCTTGGCAAACTCAATGGCCCTCTCCACATGGTATCCGTTCCACATATTAGTTCCGTGGATCTCCAACAGCCTGTCCTTATAGTCTGGTTGTCTCATTTTCATCCTTTCTGCTCTGTTAAAAAAGCCTATAAAAATAGCCGGACTTCAATTTATACCTTAAAATCCGGCTATATTCAGAATCAGTCAGTAGTTGTTTTCCTGCCCTGTTATTCGGTCAAACGGTCTCCCAGCTCCTCAAATGCGCTCTTATACATGTCAACTGAATCTGTCCATGTCTTTCCAAACTCCTCATGATCCTGGAAGGCCACGGTAAATCCATAGCTCTCAATGGCTGCTTTTACTTCCGGCACTTCGAGACAGGCGCGGTAGCAATCCTCATAATATTTGATCACTTCATCGGACACGCCCTTGGGAGCCGCATAGCCATGGAAGAAGCCGTTGGTCAGCCACTCATACCCCTGCTCCTTGGATGTGGGCACATCTTTGTAGATGTCACTTGTAAGGCGGTTTGGATCCAAAACAGCGATGGGCCTTAAATCGCCGGATTTTACATATTCCTGACCATCGGAGGGAGCCTGTACGGTTACTTCCGCATGTCCGCCAAGCAGGGCTGCAATGGAGGAGGCCCCACCGTCATAAATGACTGCCGAGATGTCGCCGCCATTCTTAAATGCAAAATATTCCAGTTCCCAGTGGGTCTGTCCGCCCCTGTTATTGCAGGCCATTACCACGTCCCGGCTGAGGATGGCATCTTTTAGATCGTCCAGGTTCTGGATATCGCTGTCCTTGGCCACATAGACCACGTAGGGAGCATAGCCAATCTGGCACAGAGGCTGCAGCTCCTCATAATACTGGTACGGGGTCTCCGCGGTAAGGCAGTTTACCACAACCGCTGAGTTGGTGTTGCCGATGGTCAGCCCGTCCGGTTTTGCATTGATCAGCTCCGTAAAACCAATAGCACAGCCGCCGCCGCTGATATTGTTGATCACCAGAGGTGTGGCAAAGCAGGAACCCCCTTCATTGGCAAAGGTCCTGGCCAGCAGGTCCGAGCTTCCGCCCGGTCCATAAGCTACTATGACCGATACGTCCTTATTCGGTTTCCACCCCTCCGCTTCCGGGGCCTTCTCCGTCTGTCCTCCTCCTGCCGCCTCTGTTGCCTGTGCACCACCGGGCGCCTCTGTAGTGGCCGCTGCTGTCTCGGTTTTGGATGAGCTGCCGCAGGCACCCATGGTCATGGTCATTGCCGCCGCGAGAACCGTTACCATTGCTTTTCTTAAGTTCTTTTTCATTGAATATTACCTCCTCCTAATAGTTTACAAGTTTTAAGCTTCCCCCTGATTTGCTGCCTTTTGTTTCCCGAAAAACTGTATCAGGCTTTTTGCAGTTGAGTAGACCAGCGCGATCATGGCAATGGAAAGGATCGCCGCCGCGATGGGACGGTCCATCAGCGCTGCCAGCAAATTGCCTTTATACAGCGTCATGGTGCCTAAAAATGAATTTTCCAGCGTGGGACTCAGGAACAGCCCTACGGCCAGCGCCGCCATATTATACCCGCAGGCGCTTAAGAAAAATCCGAAGATACCGCAGATCACCATAACCCCCATATCAAACACGCTGTTGTTAATGGCGTAACCGCCGGCAAACGTGATAAATGTGATCAGCGGCATTAAAATGGTAAAGTCCACCTTCAGCAGGCTTGCCCAGATCCCTACCAACGGCAGGTTGATAATCAGCAGCACGATATTGCCGATGAACATACTGGCGATCAGCCCCCAGAACAGATCCGGATGTTCTGAGATAAACATGGGGCCTGGTGTGATCCCATGTACGATAAAAGCACTCATTAAAAGCGCCATGGAACTGGTGAATGGAATGCCTAAACTCAGAAGGGGAACCATGCCCGCATACATTGCAGCGTTATTGGCTGCTTCCGGCGCTGCCACTCCTTCCAAAAGTCCGGTTCCAAAGGCATCCGGATGCTTGCTCAAGGAGCGCTCCATTCCATAGGCGAAAAAGGTGGCAAGGGTGGAGCCTGCTCCGGGCACCAGACCCACTCCGAATCCCATGATGCCGCATCTGCCAATGGTCTTATAGATCTGTCCGAAATCCTTCTTATTGGGAAATTGTTCCCTGAGGTTAAAATCCGCTACTTCACCCTGATTCTCAGGTATGCAGATGGCACTCATCAGTTCCGTGATCCCATACACACCCATGATAAATGTAACAAAGCTGATACCCTTGTACAGATCCACCACACCGTATGTGAACCGCAGGGTCCCATACAGGTCATCCAGTCCCACACAGCCCAGGATCACGCCAAGGCAGACCACGATCAGGCCTTTCAGCTGGTTTTTCCCGGATATGGTGGTGAGAAGGACCAGTCCGAACACCACAATCGCAAAAAACTCTACCTTTCCAAAACTCAGGGCAACCCTGGCCAGGGCCGATGCCGCAAAGGTCAGGCCGATGAGGCCAATGGTTCCGCCGCAAAAGGAACTGATAGCCGCCACGCTCAGGGCTTTCCCTCCTTTTCCCTGTTTGGCCAGAGGGTGCCCGTCAAAGCAGGTCACAATGCTGGTGGCCTCGCCGGGAATATTGACCAGTATGGAGGTGATGGCGCCGCCATACTGGGAACCAAAATAGATTCCCGAGATCATGATCAGTGCGCTGAGCGGCTGCATACCAAAGGTTACAGGCAAGAGGATGGCCACTGTTCCGGAAATCCCAAGCCCGGGCAATACCCCGATCAGCGATCCCAGGAGACAGCCGATCACCGCGCAAAAAATATTCATAAGTGTCAGACAGTCCAAAAAACCATGTCCCAGCAAACCCAATGTCTCAATCATACCCGTCCCCCCTTTAGAACCACGCTGCGCCAGGCAGCGGGACATTCATGGCATATGTAAACAGAGCCCACACCAGTACACTGAAAATTCCCGAAATCACCACTGGTTTGACATATCCCTTCTGTCCTGTCAGCTTCAGCATGATCACCAGACAGATGAATGTGTCCACCGCAAATCCGATCTTCTTGATCAGGAATACGTAAGCACCGCAGAGAAGGGTGTAGTACAGCCACTTCTTCCAGTCCACCTCCGCCAGCTTCTCAGGCGTCTTGTTCTCCTTAAACAGCTCAATCACCAGATTGATCACAGAGAAGATGATCAGGCCCACCGAGAATATGGTGGGTGCGAACCCGCCCTGAGGCCTTGCAAATGAACCAAATTTCAGATCATGACGCGATGTGAAAAAAGCCGCAATTCCAAACAGCAGGAGCGCCAGGGCCACAATCTTATTCATTCTGGACAATATTTTTTCCTTCATCTTCCTTCCCCCTTTTGTGCTTTACTTTCAGTTGTATGAACCGTTTTTTATGCTCTTGCAGGACGTTTGCCAGCAGATAGACATCGTCAAAGCTTTCCTTGTCAATGCGGATGGCCAGCAGGTTTTTAAAGACTTTATCATCAAAATACAGGATGTAGTCTTCCCCGCACCAATACTGACCGCGCAGGGCTTTATATCCCACCGTTACTTCAGGACAATTCCCCACCTTCACCAGTATATCCCTGTTCCTAAACGTTACCCACCCCCTCTGCCCTTCCAGTGACTGAAGCCCCTGTATTAATTGGGGCCTGATGGCTGCCGCGTATACCAGTAATGTTAAAAACAGGACCGATATGAGTCCGCTGAATATCATAAGCGGAGCTGCTGCTTCACTGCCCTTCATGGAGATTGCCAGGATTACTGTCATTGCCAGGGAGAAGATCAGGCTGAGGCTGATTTGTCCCAGATTCAGGATCTTTCCAAGCAGACCATTTACCAGCCGGATATCCCTCCCGTCCATTTGGAAACCAAGTTTAATTTGTTTTTTCATCCCCAATGTACATCCCCTCACTTTACCGTCTTACCGGAATCTATGATGATAACCTCGCCGTTTACAAAATCCGCGGCTTCCGAAGCCAGATATACCGCGGCCCCCACATAATCCTCAGGCTGTCCCAGCCGTTTGTACGGGTGGTTCTGAATGGTGGCTTCCATCCGTTCCGGATACTCCCTGTAGTAGTCTCTGGTAAAGCCCGTCTCCGTGGCAGTGGGAGCGATCCCGTTGACCTGGATGTTATGTGGAGCCCATTCCACTGCCAGGCATTTGACCAGGGCCGATACCCCTGCCTTACTGGCTCCATAGGCTGAAAAATTCGCCCCAAACCGGTATGCTCCTGTTGACAGGATCTGTATGATCTTCCCATGGTCCTGGCCGCACATCACGCGCCCCACCTCCCGTAGGAAATAATAAGCGCCATTGAGATTGATATCAATTACATCCCGCCACTGCGCGGTGGTAAACTCCAACATTGGTTTTCGGTTTGTCACCGCAATGTTATTCAGTGCAATATCGATCCGCCCATAGATTGCGGCAATCTCCTTTACCATGGATTCCAGAAACCCTTCGTCTGTGATGTCTCCACAGTAACTGTCCGCCTGGATCCCCTCTTTTTTCCATTCGTCCAGCCGTTCCCGTATTTTTCCGGGATCCCGGTCAAAGATAATGATCCTGGCCCCGTAATGCGCATATGCCCTGGCGCAAGCCGCCCCGATATCGCCGGCCCCTCCGGCAATAAGCGCAACCTTATCCTGCAAAGAAAACAGTTCTCTCTTCATATGATTACCCCATAGTAAACAAAAGAATTAACAGGTATATGATGTAGGTTCCCATAAGGACCACCCCGTGGACCCTGGTCAGCTTCCTCCTCCACACCCCGGCCGCCAGGATTATGCAAACCGCCATGGCCACCGGTATATCCAAAAGAAATAATTGGTATTGTCCTGCCAAACGCCCTGTTTCCGTTCTGATAAGAGGAAGCATGCCTGTGCTGGAAACCATGGTGGCCGTGGACAGCACCAGCGTAATATTGAGGACATTGGCGCCAATGATATTTCCCAGGGAAAGGGCATTCTCCTTCTTAATAATGGCCGTAATGGAGGTAACCAGCTCCGGAAGGGATGTCCCAAAGGCGATCAGTGTCAGGGAGATTACCTTTTCCGGTACTCCCATGAGCACCGCCAGAGCGCTGCCGTTGTCCACCAGCAGCCTGGCTCCTATTACGATCAATGCCGCTCCCAGTATGAATTTTGGCACCTGCATCAGCTGGAATGGTTCCTCCCCGCCTGTGTCTTCCTCCTGGCCGCCGTTCAGTTCCATGAGGTTCAGCCACACAAAACCGCCCAGCAGCGCGTACAGGACCAGGGCGCTCACCTTTCCCAGTCCATGGTTCAGCCATACCAACAGTCCGTAGACTACAATGGTGGTCAGCAGCAAAAGGCTCTTTTTTAATGCAAACAGGTCCGAATGTACGGTCTTTGTCAGGATCAGACACAAGCCCAGGATCAGTCCGGTGTTGCAGATAATGGAGCCGATGGCATTTCCAATGGCCATTTCACTGTGCCCGGTGGCTGCCGCCATGCTGGATACCAGCAGTTCCGGCAATGTGGTGGTCAGGCTGACGATGGTTGCCCCCATGATCGCCGTGGGTATCTTCATCTTCCGTGCAATGTAGAGCGCCGCATCCACAAAGACATCCCCGCCCTTTATAATCATCACAAATCCTGCCACAAAACCGGCAATGATCCACAGACCGCCCATTACCATCCTCCCTGTACTTTCATCTTCATATTATGCTTCTTCTTTACTGGACCGTATCATCCTGGATCCCATTGTATAATTCTTTGGTGGATTCCCTGGGGATGATCCTGGCCTTCAGCACTTTATTTTCCTCCACTGTCTCTCCCCCCAGCACCTTTAGAAGCATCTTCACCGCCTCCCCTGATAGTTCGTTGACACAGCTGTCAATGGAGGTCAGCTCCGGCACACAGTAATTGCCTAACTCCGAATTACTGTATCCAATCACCTGAATCTGATCCGGAACCCGGAGCCCGCGCCTCCGCAGATACCTCAGCACCCTGACGGCAAGGCTGTCACCCGAGGTCATGACCGCTCCGATCTTTGACAGATCCTCCGGATTCTTCATCAGCTTGTCCAAAACCTGGTCCACACGGTCCAGCGGACAGAGCGTAATGGAATTTTCAAAAACAGGCTGATCGCTCTCGATCATGGCTGTCAGGAATCCGTTGATCTTACACTTGTTGCTGTAGGATTCCCGGTTGTAGAGATAAATGGTGCGCTTTCCGTTCATTCCGGTGCTAAACAGCCGCTTAGCCGCCCGGTAAGCCGCTTCCTGGTCATCACAGTAAGCACTGTATATATTGGGCGCGTCCAGTGTTCCATTGATCCAGATAATGGGGACCTGCCCGGCGGCTTCAATGATGTACTTGTTATCATCTGCATCCACCTCATTGAAACTGGAACCTATGAGCACGATCCCGTCCACCCGTTTCTGAAGCAGAAGGCTCATTCCCTTTTTCTTATCCTCCAGCTCGTATCCTGTACAGTTTAACAGGGATGAATAGTTATACCGGCTCAATTCCCTTTGTACATTAAAGATTGCCCTGGTTATGTAGACGTCCATGGTATCCGGGCACATGATACCAACCGTCTTTGTGGAGTCCCGTTTCAAACTCTGGGCAAATACATTCGGCGTATAATTTGTCCTCCGCATCACATCAAGTACCTTTTCCCTGGTATGATCCGATACATGAGAGCTTCCATTTAAAACCCTTGAGACCGTTGCCGTGGACACATTCGCCAATCTGGATATCTCTTGGATATTTAACCGTTCATTTACACTCTGCTTTTCTTTCATTCCTTCTCCTTATGTAATCAATTTCATAAAGCGATTGTATTACATATTCGCCAAAAACACAATAGTATTTTTGCATTTTTGTCACTATATACACATATATCTTTTTATTTTTGTGCATTTTATTCGTCATTTTGTCTTTTTTATCATCCAATCCCTCCCCCTCCTGTTTTTTATGTAACCGATAACAACAAGGAAATCAAAAATCCAGGCCGGAATCTGGAATATCTGGCCGATATCAGATTTTTATCCTCTAAATTCAGGCAGTTTCTTAAATAACCGGCTCATTACTTCCAATATTTAACTTTTCAAATGCATCGGTCATGTTATCGATTACAATCAAGTGTGGCAAAGGGCCATAACGAACAGGTATAACAAGAAGACATGGGATGGGACCGGTCTTTCCTATATGCAAAAACCGGCCCCCTGAATTTCTCCAGGTTTCCGGTTTTTCATTTCCTTTTACACGCTTGTGTGATCCACAGATCCTTTGCTTAAAAACTGTCTCTCATATTCCTCCACCGACATGGGTTTCCCATACAGGTATCCCTGACCGATCATACACCTGCACTTCTTCAGGTATGCTGCCTGCAGTTCCTCCTCTATGCCCTCTGCAATGGTCTGTATCTTCATGTCATGACACATGGAGATGATATGCTTTACGATCTGTCCGCTCACCCGGTCCCTGTCGATCTTGTCCACCAGGCTTTTATCCAGCTTCAGGACATCAAATTCCACATCCGACAGGATATCCATATTGCTGTATTTAGTGCCGAAATCATCCAGGGAAATACGGTATCCTCTTTTCTTTAACTCCGCCAGGGCCCTGTAAACCATATCGCGCCCAAGCTCCCCGATGCTCTCCGTCACTTCCACTTCCAGCATTCCCGGTTCCACATCATATTTTTTTGCAATGGAGCTTACACTTGATACAATATCCGCATTGAGAAGGGTCATGCGCGAAAAATTAAAGGAGAGGATCTGTTCCCTGTACCCCAAAGATTTCCAGTTTTCCAACAGACGGCAACATTCCTCAAACACAAACAGGTCCACGTAGCTGATCAGATTCTGCCGTTCAAGGATCTGGATAAACCTGGATGGCATGATCATGCCCCTGTCCGGGTGGAAGTAACGCACCAGGGCCTCCGCCCCTGCACAGGTGCCGGTCTTAAGGTAGAGTTTCGGCTGAAGAACTACCTTAAACTCTCCTCGGTCAATGCTGTGCAGCAGCTTCTTGATCAGCTCCAACCGCCCATTTCCTGAAAGATCAGGCTTTGTCTCATAATACCGCTGCTTGTCAATACGCATCAGTTCCCCTGCCTGTTTAACCGCCCAGTCCAGATTCTTCTGCCTGTCATCCCACACCCTTCCCGCGGATATAGACAAATTCGGCCTTGCATTCAGCTCACCTATCAGACCCCCGAACCTGTGCTCAAACTCGGCCCTGGATACATTTTCCATGATAATATCAAACTCATTGCTGTTCAGCCGGAATACGATACAATCTTTGAATCTCTTCTCAATGATTTGGGCCGTCAGCCGTATCAGTTCATCTCCCGCCTCGGTCCCCATGGTGTCGTTGACGGATTTAAGGTCATTGATATCCACCATGATGACGCCTATGGAAACCACCTCATCCGCCTTATACGTCCTTCGGTACCCGTCATAGCTGCTCCTGTTAAGAAGTCCGGTCAGGGAATCATAGTAAATGCTGTGCTCCAGCTGCCTGGCATCCTGCCTCCGGCTGATCTCCTGGGCAATAAAATAGATCAGCATATTGATCAGTTCCAGGGAATGCCGGCTTCTGCACCCCATCATCACGATGTATCCCAGCTCACCCTTTTTGCTCACAACGGGGAATACCGTCATATTGTTGATCTGCTCCCTCTCCATGTCCTGATAAAGTTCAAAGGATTCCGGCAGGATATCATGGGACTCTTCTATGCTTCTGACCCCGCCCTGATGGTGCTGGTCCAGCCATCCTTCCAGATGGCATTCCAGATCCCGGCTGGCCGGCGGCAGATCAGGTTCATCTCTCCTGCAGGCACACTCATAGCCAAAGCCATTGTCCTTTTGAAGGAATATCTGGATATGGACTGCTTCATAGTGGTCCGCCAGCACATCCATAAGGCGGCGCAGGGATTCTTCCATGGTTTTGGCTTCCACCATGGCGTAAATACAGCTGATCACCGTATTGGCCACATCCGCCCCTGAACCGCCGCTTCCGTCACTCATTCCCCGGAAATAGCCATCCGCCTTATCTGACCGCTCCATCCCAATGGACAGGACGGCAGGCTTTCCTTTCCATTCCGCCAAGCGTGTCTTCACCAGCCGCTTTACACCGCGCACCGAATCCGGATTCTCCCAAAGGGAAAAGTGATCCCAAGCCCAGTTAAAGCCGTTGCAGAACGCGCAGGGGCTGCTGCTGCCACAGAACAGTTCATAACATTTGCGGTTCCTGCACTCCTCCCCGTTCCTGCCGACCATGGTGTAGTATGCCTGGTTTGCCGCAAGAAGCTCATACGTATCCGGATCAATGAGGCAGGCAGGATCTCCCTCAGACGACAGCAGACGCTCAAATTCACCGGACGATTCCGCCCTTTTCTCCCCGGCGTCCCCAGGTTCCCCCGCTGCTTCACTCCCCGCCCCATCCATATCCCACAGGCAGAACAGGCCGCCCACATGCCCATTATCCGGGCTCAGGTACAAATACCCTTCCATTCGGACAAGCCCCATCCTGCCGCCATCAGACATGCGCATATAAGGCAGGGAAATCCGGTCCCTGCCGGTTTCAAACCCTTCCACCAGCGTCTCCCTGCAAAAGGCCCTTTGCAAAGCTTCCCTTTCCTCAGGCTTTACAGCCTTCTTCGTCAACTGCTCCGTCAGGAGGGTGTAGCGGCACTCTTCCCCGCAGCCGGATAAGCACTTCCAGATTCCGTGAAGCCGCTTCACCCTGTCATCCGTCAGATCCACCTCGCCGTATGCCAAAGCATCTTCAAGGATCAGCTGATTGACCCTGGCCTGCCTGATATAGGCGTTCTCCAGTTCCTTACGTCTGGTTATATCCTCAAACCGCCCCAGAACAATCTCAGGTTTTCCCTCCTCGTAGGCCAGGACCTCCATTTCCACCGCAAACCAGCTGTATTCCCCTTTCCGGTTCTTGATCTTTACCTCACAGCGGGCATGATCCCCCCCATTTCGCAGGACATGGAATGCCTGCAAAAATGTCTTGCCAAACTGCGGATGCACGATCTGTGTATCCACCCAGGACTGGGGAAAATCCTGGATCTGTTTTTCTGTTCCATATGTAATCTTATGGTCTGTATATGTCAATGCCGTGCCGCTGGTCATGTTATATTCAAATACCTCTTCCCAGCTCACATTCAGGGACCACCTCTTCATCTGGTCCAGGTTGGTCATATTCTGGTGATATCCTGTGATCAGAAGCCGTCCATCCTGAAGCTGTCTGGTCCTGCCCCCGCACCGTACCGGGATATCCCCCCATTCAGGGTGGTTCCAGGTGTACTGGACTTCACAAAGCTTGCCGGAGTGGGCAATCCGGTCCATAGCCTCATTCACATAGGAATGGTTCCCCCTGTTGATCCGTTTGTACCAGAACTCAAAACAGGCTTCCGGGGATAGGTTTTCCTTTAACCCCAGCAGCCTTGCCATGGTTTGGTCAATATAAAATTTTACGTCCCGCATATCCGGGTCCGTTACCATGTTCCACAGTCCCAGGTCCGACATATGCAGGATATCATCCACCCACTCCATATTGTGAAATACAAAGCTTTTGCTGAAGTCTCTGTCGCTCATACACTTTTCCTCAAATCGTATTGATTGTCCTTGTATCCATACTGTATTCCTGCTTTTTATTATATCATCACTTCCTGGGGTTACCACAAACTTTTTTCTTAATTTCCCGGTCAGAACATCCCGCTTTTATCCATGTCAGGCAGCACAGCCTTGCCTCTGTCCGATGGCGCGCATCCGAACATCTTCTTATAAGCCCTAAAAAAGCTGGAATAATCCCCAAATCCCGCTTTGGCTGCCGCTTCAGCTGCCGGGACCCCGGCCGCCAGCCAGCCCTGCACCATCGCCATCCGCTTATATTGGATGTATTTGGCCACCGTAGTCCCTGTGGCCCTCTTAAACACGGCCGTCAGATGGTTTTTACTCATAAAAAATGTTCCGGCCAGCCCTTCCAGGGTCAGCGGCCCGCTCAGGTGCTCATTGATATAACGTATGATCTCCCTGGCCTGCCCTTCCTGGCCCGCAGCCGTTCCCGACCCTTCCTGGTATATTGCAAAAATCCTGGTTAAAACAGACAGGACCCGTGCGCTGATTGCAATGTCCTGTAATTCTTTTCCATAGGTCCCGCACTCCTCCAGCGCATGAAAATACCACTCCATCTGAAACTGCTCCTCATAACAGCGCCATTCTGAGGAAAACGGCTTTAATAAAAGCCCGCGCTCCCTGTCCCCCAGAAGATCCTCCATAAAATGCAGGCGTATGCGGTGGTACTCCTCACAATCCAGTATCCTCAGCCCGTGAAAACAGCCCGGAGGTATTATGACAAGGCTTCCCGGCCTGGGTATATAGGTTCTTCCCTCCACCATGTATTCCACATTTCCCGTTATCATATAATAGATCTCATAGCTGCCGTGGCAGTGCATCTTATACTCCATATCCGCCTCGTTGCTGCGGGTATGGGCATAGATCACCTTGCTTGTCTTAAAACTTTCCTCCTGGTACAATTCGGCCTCCCTGTGCTTCTGACTGTGTTTCTGACTGTGTTTCTATCTGTGTTTCTGCCTGTGTTTCCGGCATCCATATTTCCATTGTATCAGCTTTTGCGCGATTTGCAATATTTCTTTGGCTTATGGCAATGGTTTTTGCAATATAAATATCATATAATATCACCTGTAAGCAAGAGAAATACAGCAAATAAATTGTTGCAAAAACCGAAAGGGCCCTCCCCCTTTCACACATTTTATCCCCCTTTATACACAATACAATATAAGAACGGCCAGGCATCCCCAGTGCCTGGCCGTTCTGTTTTGTTTTCTATGATTCTTTATGATTTTGAATGGGCGCCCCGCCCATTTTGTGGTACTCCACCTGATGTCCCGGCTGGGTCATGTCCTTCAGGTTCAGACATTGGTCCAGCTGGGCCTCTGTCATCAGCCCCTCTTCCAGCACCAGTCTCCTTACGGGAATCCCCGTTTCCATGGAGCGCTTGGCTATTTCCGCTGATTTTTTATACCCCAGCGCAGGGCACAGCGCTGTTGCAAGGGCTGCGCTGGACTCCACCAGCTTACGGCAGTGTTCCCTGTTGGCAGTGATCCCAAGAATACAGTTATCGATCAGTGTCTCCACCGCGCCCTTCATGGTATCAATGGATTCAAATATCTTATAGAAAATCACGGGCTCAAATGCATTCAGCTCCATCTGTCCGGCCTCTGCCGCCATGGTAACCGTAACATCATTTCCAATTACATTAAACGCCACCTGGGAAACCACCTCAGGGATAACAGGATTGATCTTACCGGGCATGATGGAAGAACCGTTCTGCTTGGGCGGCAGGTTGATCTCCCCAAGTCCCGCCCTTGGACCGCTGGATAACAGCCTGAGGTCATTACATATCTTGGACAGGTTCACCGCGCATATGCGCAGAACAGATGAGGTATGTACAAAACAGTCCAGGTTCTGGGTCGCGTCAAACAGGTCGTCCGCCTGGACGCAGTCCGTACCGCACACCAGGTTGATGTTGCGGATGATATGGAACAGGTACACGGGATTCACATTGATGGCTGTTCCCACCGCGGTTGCGCCAATGTTTAAATACTTCAGTTCGTCCATCTGCTCCCGTATGCGCCTGATATCCCTTCCGATCACAGCCGCATACGCCTCAAAGGACTGGCCCAGGCGGATGGGCACCGCGTCCTGAAGCTGGGTCCTGCCCATCTTTACCACATCATCAAATTCAATGGATTTCTGGTGAAGGGCTTTCTGAAGCCGATCCAGTTCATCGGTCAGGCCGGGCAGCAGGCCAAGGATGGTGAGCTTGCCCGCACAGGGTATCACATCATTGGTGGATTGCGCCATATTCACATGGTCATTGGGATGCACGATGGAGTAATCTCCTTTCTCGCCGCCAAGGATCTCGATCGCACGGTTGGCGATCACCTCGTTGGCATTCATATTGGCGGATGTACCTGCCCCGCCCTGTATGGCATCCACGATAAACTGCGGGTGGAGTTTACCTCCTATGATCTCGTCACATGCCTGGACAATGGCATTGCCCGTGCGCTCATCCAGCACATGGGCTGTCATATTGGTAAATGCAGCCGCCTTCTTGATCCTTGCCAGATTCTTAATAAACTCCGAATGAAGCGGCCTTCCTGTAATGTGGAAATTATTCTTTGCCCGCAATGACTGGACCCCGTAATATGCTTTCTGAGGCACCTCCATCAATCCTATGGAATCCGATTCCTCCCTGGTAGCCATAACTTTACCTTCCTCCTGTTATCTTGTGTGCCGGCGTCCGAACCCCCGGTCCGGCAATTTATATAATTGGAGCATATCACTTTCTGCATCAAAAGGAAATACTTTGGAGAATTATTTGTTTTATTAACTATATTAAGTTAAAACCTTATTTTAACAATATTTTTATTCATTTCTCCTAATTAAATTAAGTATCTTCAATATGTACAGGTATCAGGGTTATCAGGACAGGGCAGCATAGGGCAGACAATGATCATAATGCCAGACCCCGATACCTGCCCCGATGCCCTATTGATGTCCTGTCAATGCCCTATCAATACCCTATCATTGGACTTTAGGAAATCTACTGCTCTTTTACAAACTGTTTATCAAACTCCGCATTAAAATAATAGAAGTTCTTCTCATCCAGTTTGGATTTTATCTTTTCCAGGGCCTCCCCAAACCGCTGGAAATGGACCACCTCACGTGCCCTTAAAAACTTAAGGGGTTCACGTACTTCCGGATTTTCGATCACACGGATCAGGTTGTCATAAGTGGTCCTGGCCTTCTGCTCAGCCGCCAAATCTTCATGGAGGTCCGTGATGGCATCACCCTTGGACTGGAATTCGCAGGCATTAAAAGGTACCCCTGCCGCTGCAGTGGGCCAAAGGGCAGTTGTATGGTCTATATAGTAAGCGTCAAATCCCGCTGTCTTGGCCTGCTCTGCGGTCAGGTTCTTGGTCAGCTGATAGATGATGGCGCATATCATCTCAAGGTGGGCCAGCTCCTCTGTTCCGATATCGGTGAGAAGTCCTCCCACTTCCTTGCATGGCATGGTATATCGCTGGGAAAGATAACGCATGGAAGCTGCAAGTTCTCCGTCAGGTCCGCCAAACTGGCTGATGATCAAAGAAGCGGTTTTGGGACAGGTCTGAGTGATGTTAACAGGAAATTGAAGTCTTTTTTCATAAGTCCACATTATACGGCACCTCCTTGATTATCCCAGGGAAGTGGTCCATCGGACCAGGTAAAATGTTTCTGGCCTGGGTATTTTGTCTTGCTTTCCGTTTTGTTATTTGTTTCAGGGCACACACAGTTTAATGTCAGAGGCTCGTACTCCTTGGCAAAGGTATCCAGAAGCTGCCTCCTCTGAGCCATGGCCTGGCTGAATGCGTCCAGGGCTTCCGGATCCAGAGGATGGGTATCCAGATACAGGTTCAGGTCATTTACCACAAAACTTACTTCATTGATCTGTTTGAGAAGCTGGCAGCGGTCAGGCATTTGTCCCACCTCCTGTTATAAAAAATGGAAGATCCAGGCCTGGGAATATGGTTCCCTGTTTCAGGGCCTTGGCTGGTTCATATGGTGTCTCCCATGGCTGCATGGGAACCGTAGCTATACCCAGCTGAAGCCCTGGTCCCGGCGCGGGAAGCTTATCCCCGCATCCGCAGGATGCAGGTGCAGGTTTGCTGCAATCGCATAAATTCATAATAACACTCCTTTCATAATGAACGTAACAACACGTGTCCTTATTATTATCTCTGGACCGCGGGTTTTTACCTTGCCAAATTTCTGTAAGATATCCCAGAATTTTTTACATGGATAAAAAATTACGATTTTATAACATAAAAAATATTGGCAAATCATTGACAGACAGTGCGTTATCTGGAGGAGGAACCTTTCTTTTTCCATATTTTCTTTTTGTTATTGTAATCGGGCTTTCCGGGGTGATCGGTGAAATGTCTTTTGGGGCTGGCCAATCAGGGCGGACCGGGGCTTATTTTCATTTTCCTGCCCAATCTGTTCCAGGCCATGCCGGGAAGCAATATCCTGATCATAGTATTTTTTGTGGCCGTGCTTTTTGCCGGGATCTCTTCCATGATCAACCTGTTTGAGGCGCCCATCGCCGCCATGGAACAGCAGTTTGGCTTAAGCCGCCGGATCTCCGTATCCCTTATAGTGGCCCTGGCTTTTCTCATTGGCATCTGTATCCGGGGGATCGTGGCTGACCGGATGGATTTTGTATCCATCTATATCTGCCCCCTGGGCGCCGGTCTTGCAGGCATTATGTTCTTCTGGGTATATGGATGGGATTTTGTGCAGAGTGAGGTAAGGAAGGGGCGCAGGCGGGAACCGGGGAAATGGTTTTGCTTTATGGCCAGGTATGTGTTCTGCGGATTGACCCTGCTTGTGTTCATTCTGGTAATCGTGTTTGGCGGTATTGGGTGAACATAACATCTTGACGCCTTCTCATGAATCGTAGTATACTTCTATCTATACGAGTGACTCCCTGTCACCTGATATCTGACAGGGAGTCCTTTGTTTCATTTCCACGAAAGATGAGGTAACAAAATGGCTTCTGAATCAACGCGCCAACCGCTCCGGGGGGATTCCGGCCAGCCGCTCCGGGAGAATCCCCTTGCTTCCACTCCCATTAACCCGCTTTTAGCCCGCTTTGCCATTCCAAGCATCATAGCCATGCTGGTCAGCGCGCTTTACAACATAGTGGACCAGTTTTTTATTGGCCGCAGTGTGGGCATGCTGGGCAATGCAGCCACCAATGTGGCATTTCCCCTTACCATCACCTGCACGGCCGTATCACTGATGTGCGGGATCGGCGGCTCCGCCAATTTTAACCTGTCCATGGGGCGGGGGGACCGGGAGGAGGCTGAGCGGTATGCTGGCAACGCGGTCTTCATGCTTTTTGCCATCGGTATCATCCTGTGTCTGGCCGTCCGATTGTTCCTGAGCCCCATGATGGTCCTGTTCGGAGCCACACCGGACGTGCTGGACTATTCCCTTACCTATACAGGGATCACATCCCTTGGTTTTCCCTTCCTGATCCTGTCCACAGGCGGCTCCAATCTCATCCGGGCGGACGGAAGCCCCAGGTACTCTATGATGTGTACCCTGACCGGCGCTGTGATCAACACCATACTGGATCCCCTGTTTATATTTGGATTCAACATGGGAATGGCCGGAGCCGCTTTGGCAACCATCATAGGCCAGTTTGTATCCGGTCTCATGGTGATCGGTTACCTGACCCGGTTTAAGACAGTGCACCTGTCCCTGCACTCCCTTAAGCCCATACCGTCCCATTTAAAAGCCATTGCCGCCTTGGGCATGGCCCCCTTCTTTAACCAGATGGCCATGATGGTGGTACAAATCGTGATGAACAATGTCCTGCGCCATTACGGAGCACAGTCCCATTATGGCAGCGAGATCCCCCTGGCCTGTGCAGGCATTATTACCAAAGTAAACATGATCTTCTTTTCCCTGGTCATCGGTCTGTCCCAGGGTCTTCAGCCGATTGTCAGCTTTAACTACGGGGCAAAAAAATACAGCCGTGTGCGTGAAGCTTACCTAAAGGCAGTCTGCATCGCCACAGCCATATCCGTATTTGCATTTTTGTGCTTCCAGCTGATCCCCCGCCAGATCATAAGCATATTTGGTTCGGGAAGCGAGGAATACTTTTACTTTGGAGAGGAGTACTTCCGTATCTTCCTGTTTTTTACATTTATAAACGGGCTTCAGCCCATTACAGCCAACTTTTTTACATCCATCGGCAAGGCGGCCAAAGGCATCTTCATCTCCCTGACCAGACAGATCATCTTCCTTCTGCCCCTGATCGTCACCCTTCCCATGATCTTCGGGATCGAGGGCGTCATGTTCTCTGCCCCTGTGGCGGATCTGATGGCCGCTGTATTAGCGGTTACATTTGTGGTGCGGGAACTGAGGCATATGAAACATCTTCCTGAGTAAATTCAAGGGACGTGCATGGGCGCGTCCCTTGGGCTTTTATGGGGGCTTTACCCTATGGTCAGCTGATATAGTTGGCAAATGCCTCACATGCCTTGGTATCATTTTCCATGACAAATGACAGTGTCAGTTTCTTGCTGCCTTCGATCATGACCATCACGAGATTCTTATCCTCGATCAGATCCTCTGCCATGGTCCTCATAAGGATTGTCACGCATCCGCTGGTGGAGATCAATTCCTTCATAGTCTCCAGGCGGATATCCATATTATATTCCTTAGGGACAAACCCCTCATCGATACAGAATTTGAGAAGCTGTTTATACAGCCTTTCATCCCCTTTCATAAGCACAAACTGTTCTGCCTTAAGTTCAGAAAGCTGTATGCTGTCGCGCAGGGCAAGGTGATGGTTCTTATTCATCACTGCTACCAGATAATCCTCCCGTATGGGCAGGATCTTCCTATACTCCCATTCCACCAGTTCTTTATAAGTAAAACCCGCATCCAGTTTTCCGGTACGGATCATTTCTTCCAGTTCATTGGACCGGTACTCATCCATGCTGATCTTTATATTGGGCTGTATGGTGCCGAATTCCTTTATGATCTGAAGGATGTCATACTGTTTTGTAAAATACAGGCTTCCCAGCTGAAGGCTTGCATTTTCACTGATGGAATATTCCTGAAGCCGGCCGATCATTTTCTCATACTCGCCATACATAAAAACAATATAAGGGTATAATACCTCCCCGGCTCCGGTCAGCTTTACCCCTTTTTTATCCTTATCAAATATCTTGATGAACAGCTCATCCTCCATGGCTTTTATCTGCTTAAACAAGGTGGACTGCATCATTCCCAATTTATCCGCTGCCTCTGAATACCTCTTTGTCTCACATATTGTCAAAAAACATCTCATCTGCGTTACTGTCATAATTAACCCCTTAATATCAAACCAATGCTATTCCCATCTGTTGAGTATATCACAGCTGATACCAACATGTAAAACAATAAGCCGGCATTCCTTATTTAAGAATGTCAGCTTATTGCCATATACTTTACCATTAACTTTGCCATTTACCTGAGAGCAGTTTTACTGCTCAAACATGTTTAATGTGTACCGTATAGGATCGCTCCCTGTTTTAACAGCAGGTCCTGAAGCTCGTTAACGGATTCCTCCAGCTGTCTGGGGGTGATCCCCTTCCCGGCACAGATGGCAGCAGCGCAGCCTGCGGCCTGTCCGGTCACCATGGTCTGCTGCAGGAAACGGTTATGGGAAGGTCTGTCCGTGGAAATGGCCTTTCCTGCTACCAGAATGTTCTCCAGTCCCTTGACCACCAGCGTCCTGTAGGGGATATCATTGGAACCGCCATCCTTTGGATGCCTTGCCACGGACGCAACGGTCAGTGTTCCGTTAGTGGTGTTCTCATCCGTGGGAAGCACATGCTTGGGCCCGGTGGGGAAGGAGCTCTTTCCGATTACATCCTCAAACTTCCTGGCCTCAGCCACATCCTCTGCGGTCAGGATATAGTCCCCGACCACCCTTCTGGTCTCCCTGATCCTGGCCTCAGGGCATACTCTGGTGATGTACATGGACTCAAAGCCCGGAACGTACTTTCGGAAAAATTTATATGCGATTTCATTCTGTTCCCTTGCCTCGATCTCCACCCTTGTAAGATCCCTTACATCGGTACAGTCCACATGCCCCACCTGGGAGGAGTGCTGGAAATGGGCCTGGATGCGTCCGCCTTCCCTTGGCATGATAAAGAATCCCACACCGCTGTAATTATGCCACTCCCCCACCTTCATTGCTTTTTCATGCAGGCATACAAAGCCCATGATCTCGCCCACATCTTCGATGGTCTTTACATTTTTCCGGATCTCGTCCCGGATCTCATCCTCGTTCATATTAATATAGGGATCATAAATATGGTTAAAATCAAACTCCTCCAGATGGTTCATGAAATATTCCATGAACCGGTCCCAGTCCACCCCATCGCAGGTAAATGCAACCGTGGCCGGTTCCAGGAGGTCTTTTGGCAGAATGTCTGTCTGGGCGCCGGCCATATGGCAGACCTCTCCCTCTCCCGTACAGTCAATGATCACCTTTCCAAGCACCATGGACCTGCCGCCCGGGTGTTCACAGATGACCCCCTTGACCTCGTCACCTTCCCGTACAACCTCTGTAACCAGGGAGTGGAGCATGAACTCACATCCGGCCTCGGTGAGAAGCTGATAGATGTACATGCCAAACCAATCCGGATCTATGTAGTTAAACTGGTAAGCGGCTCTCCACTTCTGATGGTGCTCCGCCATGGCATGTCCGTCCTCCAGCATCATGTCGTAAATCTCCTTGGATATTCCGCCCACGATCTGTTCATGCCTTGCATTATATAACCAGGCAAAAGAAAATCCTGGCGGTCCGGAATAATTCATCTGGCCACCCAATTGGCCCACACGCTCTATGATAAGGGTCTTTGCACCGGCCCTGGCCGCCGCAATGGCTGCTGATACCCCGGAGGTCCCGCCTCCGCATACAATCACATCATATTCGCCGTAATATCCTAACATCTCTCCACCTCCTGATTAATGTGTTCCGTATAATATAGCGCCCTGTGAGATCAAGATCTCCTGAAGTTCGCTTACATTCTCCTCCAGCTGCCTTGGGGTGATCCCGTCCCGGGCACAGAGTGCCGCCGCCACACCGGCCGCCTGACCTGTGACAATGGTCTGCTGCAGGAATCTTTGATGGGATGCCCGGTCCGCTGACACGGCCTTGCCTGCCACAAGGATATTTTCCAATCCTTTTACCACCAGTACCCTGTAAGGAATATCATTGGATCCCATATCCTTGGGAACAGCCATGTGCTCCAGGGCAAGGGCCCGGCCGTTCACTGCGTGTTTTGCCCCTGTGGGGAAGGCGCTCTTTCCGATCACGTCATCAAACTTTCTGGCATCCCTGATATCTTCAAACTTCAGCACATAATCCCCCATCACACGCCTTGTCTCCCTGATCCTGGCTTCCGGACATGTTCTGGTAATGTATGCGTTCTCAAACCCGGGCACGTACTTCTTAAAGAACCGCCATGCCATCATATTCTGCCTGCGGCACTCCACTTCTACCTGGGTGATCCCTCTTACCTGGGAGCAATCGCACAGATCCTCCTGGGATGAATGCTGGAAATGGGCCAGTATCCGGCCTTCCTTAGGCATAAGGAAAAAGCCTACCCCTGATTTATTGTGCCACTCGCCAGTCCATGTGGCCCTCTTTTTGAATCCCAGGTATCCCATCACCTCGCCGATCTCCAGAATATCGTCAATTTCCATGACCCTCTGTCTTATTTTTTCATCTGTCCATTTGCTGTAAGGATTGTAGATCTGATTAAAGATAAAGTCATCGATGTGCTCATGGATATATGTTACTACTTTGTCCCAGTCCACGCCGTCAGCTGTAAATGCGACCGTGGATGGCTCCAGGACCTGTATGGGTGCGGTCTCGCATTCCGCTCCTGCCTGATAACACACCTCACCCTCTCCGGTACAGTCTATGACTACTTTGGCCAGCACCGCCGATCTGCCGCCCGGATGTTCACATATCACGCCCTTTACCACATCCCCTTCCCGGATCACCTCTGTCACCAGCGAATGGAGCATTAGTTCCACGCCCTCTTCCCTACAGATCTTGTATACCAAAAGCCCCCACCAGTCGGGATCCACATAGGAAAATGTGTAATGGCTTCTGTGCTCAACCAGCATATGGGGTAATGCATGTCCCTCATCCAGCAGCCGTTTGTGGGTTTCCTCCGCAAATCCAGCAATGATCTGTTCCTGTCTTCCGTTAAACAAGTGGGCAAAGGAGAATCCCGGAGGGCCGGAAAAATTCATCTGTCCGCCTAACTGCCCCACCCTCTCGATCAAGAGGGTCTTTGCCCCGGTTCTTGCTGAAGCAACCGCAGCCGTCACACCGGAGGTCCCTCCTCCGCACACAACAACATCATAATTACCATATAGTCCTAACACTTCTCTATTCCTCCTCTCTCATTTTCCTCTCATCAATCCTGCAGATCTTCATTACACTGTATCAATATCTTAAGGCGCTTCCCTCCTGCGTGCTCATCAAAAGCCTCAGGCCCACGGCTCAGCGGGTACACCTCCCGGATAAATTCATCCAGGTCCAGTTCCTTCAGCATCTGCACGGCTCTTGGAAAACTGTATGGAGAAAGAAAACATCCGGTAAAGGTCAATTCTTTTTCAAAAAATGTCCGGTAAAGGTTGACCGGCATCTCAAAATCATCGGGATACATGGAGCCGTACTCTACTAAGCCTCCCTTTGCCGCGATCTGGGGCAGCAAACCTACTGCTCTGGCAGAACCGGAGCAGTCGATCACCACATCAAACCCCAGTCCCCGGGTGATCTCCATTGACCGGCCCACCACATCCTCAGATGACGGATCTATGGTGAATTCCGCTCCGTACCTGGCAGCCGCCCCGCGCCTTTCCAGCACAGGTTCTATCATGGTAAGGGAAGTTGCCCCGAAACGCTTCACGCACTGCAGTACCAGCTGTCCAATGGGACCTCCCCCACACACGGCCACTCTCTGGCCTATTTTTATACATGCCTTGTCAACCATTCTCACCGCAATGGAAACAGGCTCTAAAAGGCATCCCTTTTTCAGCCCCACCTCCGGCGGAAGCTTATGTACCATGGACTCGTGCCATACTACATACTCGGACATCCCGGGACTTTTGTAACGCTTAATATTAGGGCAAAACTGCTGCTGTCCGTTCTGGCAGTAGTAACAGGTTCCGCAAAAGGCGGATGGATTTCCTCCAATCCTGTCCCCTACCTTAAGTCCGCTCTTTCCAGCCCGGGAGCCAAGTTCCACGACCACGCCCGATACCTCATGCCCCAGTCCCCTGGGGCCTGTTATGGGGCCGAATATCCCCTCCACAATATGGGGGTCTGAACCGCAGATCGCGCAGTAAGCAACCTTGACCTTTACATCCTCCGGTCCCACATCCCTGTCAGGAAATTCGCACACCTCCAGCTTCCCCCTGGTATGTTGGTTCTTATCTTTCAGGCTTCCCTGTTTAATGGCACATAATGTTTTCATCTGGATTCCTCTCACTTTCACTATTTAAAAAGCAGGTTAGGCAATATTTCCACAATTTGAGGAAAAAACATAATCAGGGCAATAACCGCCAGCATACCCGGAATATATCTGACCGCCTCTTTCGTGACTGCCTTCACAGGCAGCTTGGCAACCCCCGAAACAACAAACAGGCATATACCAAAAGGCGGTGTTATGATTCCCACCATCAGGCTTAGTATCATCAAAACCCCAAAGTAAACCGGATCGATGCCCATACTCTTTACCACCGGCATGATGATCGGAGCCAGCAGCAGTACAGCTGCGGTTGTATCCATAAAACATCCTATAAGAAGGAAAATGATAACGCATATAAAGATAACTACGATCACACTGGAATTTTCCGCAATTCGCTGCATGGCTGAAGCTATCATCTGGGGCAGTCCCTCCCTGGTTATAATCCAGGAAAACATGCTTGCTGATGTCATAATAATAAACAGCGGCCCGCATGCCTCCGCAGTATCCTTGCATGTCTCCCACAGGTTCCTGATGGTAACTTTTTTATAGCAGATCCCCAAAAAGATGGAATACCACACAGCGATCACAGCCGCTTCCGTGGTGGTACAGATTCCTGTGAGAATGCTTCCCAATATAATGATAAATGTGAGAAGGGCGGGAAATGCCTGGGGTATGGTCATGAGAGCCTGCCTTGCAGGGATCGGTGAACACGGCATTGCCTTTCCCTTTTTGGTAAAATGAGCGATCAGAAATACCTGAAAGCACAAAGCGCTGCACAACAGCACGCCCGGGATCACTCCTCCAAAAAACATGCTGGCTACCGAAATCTGGGAAATGGCCCCCAAAAGTACCATGGCCGCGCTGGGCGGTATGATCGGCCCTATAATGGATGATGCGGCTGTCACACCGGCTGAAAAGGCGGGATCGTAACCGGCCTGTTTCATCATCTTCATTTCTACCAGGCCCAGTCCGCCTGCATCTGCAATAGCGGAACCTGACATGGATGCAAACATGGCCGATGCCACACAGTTTGCATATGCCATCCCTCCCCTGAAACGCCCTACCAGGGCAAGGGAAAGATTAAACAGACGGTCCGTAACACCGCAGGTGTTCATCAAACGCCCTACCAGCATGAACCCGGGAAGGCACAGAAGGGTAAATGAATTCAGATAGGCCATCATGTTCTGGGACAATATGGTAACCGGCATCTTTTCATTCATGGCCAGCCATATCAGTCCTGGAATTCCCAGTGCATACAGCACAGGAAACCCCAACAGCATCAGCACCAGAAAACTGATGATCACTACAATCATACTTGTACTCATATCTACTCCCCCTTCCCTTCCTCATTTCCGATTCCCATAAACGCATCAACCCGCTTTAGCATTTCCAGGTTTTCCTTCCTTTCCTGCTCCATACGCGCCTTTTCCTTTTCTTCCTTTCGCTGACCAAAATAATCATACCCGGGCACAAAATCATTGACCATATCCACCACGATGGCCAGGGCCATATACGCACCAAACATCAATACGGGAAGATAATACCAGTATCTGGGCAGCTTTAACGCTGCGCTGACATTGGTGAGCTTTGGCAGCAGTCGGATCACGCTGTAGGTCACAACCCCAAAAAAGATAATTTCTCCAATACGGATCATACTTCTTAAAACCTTCTGCATATTGGCGGGCAGGGAGCCGGATAAAAAATCTGCTACCACATGCTCTTTGGTCACAGTGGTCAGGGAGGCGCTCAAATAGCAAAGCCATACAAGAAGCAGGCAGCATATCTCCTCAATCCATGAAATAGCATGGGAGAATATGTATCTTGAAACAATACCTACAGACACAATCATGATAATGGCAACCATAACTGCTCCTGCAATATTTTTGATCACATCATAACTGACCAGTATAAACCGGTTCAAAGCCTTTGTGAGTGATTTCATTAAATCCTCCTTTCTACGTATTCAGGGTAGAACAGGGGCCTTCCATACGGATGCCTCTCATATGGAAGGCCCTTATCGAAGAGATTGCCTTTTATTTTCCTAAGATTTCTAATATTTCGTCATACGTCCCCACCGGCCATTCACCAGCTGCCTCATACTTATCAGCCATTGCCTCCATGGGCGCCTGCAGTTTTGCCACCTCTTCGGGAGGAAGTGAAATCACTTCTATGCCGGATTCCTTCATCTTTGCCACATTGGTCACAAGGGCCTCATCGGCCAGCTCTGAATAGTATTTTCCTGCTTCCAGGGCCGCTTCCACGATCAGATCTCTCTGCACATCCGTAATACTGTTGTACAGGTCATTATTCATGTACACATACATGGAATCAAAATAGGAATTAAGCTCTATGAGATACTGGGCCACCTCGTAAAATCCCATGGTGTAGGCAGCGTCCTCCGTACACCAGATCGCCTCCACGATTCCCTGCTGGAGCGCCAGCAACGACTCGTTATAAGCAATGGGCGTTGGATTCATGCCCACCTCTGAAAATGATTCCATGGTGATGTCCACCTGGGGAACCCTGACCTTTAAGCCTTTCATGTCCTCCACTGTGTGGATCTCCCGGTTGGATACCAGGGCCGTGCCATTCCTGTACCAGTTGTTTGCAATGACTTTAATATTGTTCAGCTCACAGAACTTGTCCTTCCATCCCTCGCAGAGTTCACTTTCATTTATTTTCCTGTAATCCTCTTTTGACGTACAGGTGAAGGTAAGACTCCCCACCTTTGCCTCAGTTACCCCGTTATTGGTCATGAAATTGGCTTCCAGGAACAGGTCAATGGACCCCTGTCCTGTCATTTCCAGCTGATCCACTGCCGCCCCCAGCTGGGAGGACGGGAATGTATTCACAACAATGGCCCCGCCGGACTTTTCCTCAATGTATTCCTTCATATAGGTCATTGCCTGGGTGGAGATATCATCCGCGGCTCCCGTGGATCCCATGGTCAGTTCCAGGGAACCGTAATCCACACCGCTGCTTCCGGTTTCATCGGTTTTTGCATCTGTTTCCACGGCGCTCTCTGCTTTTGGAGCTTTTGCAGGCGCCTCTGTCTCTTTGTTCCCTCCGCAGCCGTACAGCAGGGAAGATGATACTAACATGATCATAGCCAGCAATAAAGACCTGTTTTTTTTATACATGAGTACCTCCTTATGATTGTTTGAACTCCTCTATGCTTCTTGCAATGGTTCCGTCCGGAAGCGCAATGGGCTCGATGCATCCCTCGCTGTGCAGCGCCCATGGCAGGATGACGCCGGAATGGCCTCCCCTTCCTCCGATGGTAACTACCTCCACATCCTTTGGTGATCTGGTTACAGGCATGGGATGTTTATTCTTAAAGCTTGCAGGCCTTACCGGTACCAATCCCCTGTTCTTCACCATGGGTGTCTCATGATAGGCATATGTATGGATGTGCTCCTGAATCATTTCCTTTGTAAATCCGGCCTTTTTAAGCATCATTGCATGGTCCGGTGTAAGGCAGACGATCATGGGGCCGGGCATATATGCATTGTTGGAACCAAGGGTGGTGCAGCAGGCAGTGATGGTATCCAGAAGATCATATCCATCCAGGCTGAGAAAATCAATGATGTCATGGATGGGCTCTGCCTTCAGCACATAAACCGTGGTGGTATCCTTATCGTAGTGGTCCTCATTGATCATGTTCCACTGCGCCACATCCGGCTCTTCCGCAAAGCAGTAAGTAAATTCGGCCTGGGAAGCAATACAGTCCAGATCACACACCCCGGGAACTGAGCGGAACACATTCATCATTACCAGATTGACCGCCCTGCCGATGGTTGCGTTCATGGGCCAGCCAGGTCCCTGGCATCCCTGTTTGCCCGATATTCCGATCTCCTGGGCAATGGGACCGGACACAAGCACCAGATTCCCTCCCGGATGGGAGGTGGTGACTGACTGGTTCAGGTTATATAAAGGACTGTTAAGGGCCTTAAATGCTGCGATCAGCACCGGCATGGATTTGGGAACACACCCGGCCATTACCGCCGCCACTGCCACATCCCTGACCATTACGGTCCGCCCGCTGGGACCGCTGGCATCGCACAGCACCGTGTCCTCTGCATAAGGACAATACTCCATCATTGCCTCGTAGCGTCTTCTGGTGGGAGGAATAATGGGAAGCCCGTCACTGATATGCATTTCGTTAAAATATGCGTTTACCTCCTCCATATATGCTCCGGGTTCGTGAGACCGCTCCTCATCTGCGTCAAGCTCCAGAGGCAGGAGGCCATTTTCTGCCGGAGCCACCTTGTCCATCTTAAAATCAATATGGGCCAGTTTTTCCAACTGGTCCCCGTTGGATGTGAGGGAACTGATAATGTACTCCCATTTCAAATCCACCTGGGCCGCCACTTCCTCCACTGTGCTGGCCTGATAGATGTCCACTGAACACAGGCAGAGATGGCCTGCCCTGTATACTCCCACGCCCTCGGTTATGGCGGTTCCTGGAGGCGCCGTCATGTATACGGTGGGGATTCCCAGCTTCTCAAGGGCAATGGTCACCACTGTGGTGGAGGAAGAGGTACCCATATCCCCGAATGCCACAATGGCAGCCGTGGGCTTTTCTTTGGCCAGGACCGATGCATACTCATACAGCTTTTTTGCATCCTTGCCCCTGACGGTTTCCGTGTACTCCACAAAATTGGTAATGCCCAACTCTGTAAAGTGCTCTTTAATCCGGTCAAACACCGTATAATAATTACAGAATCCCAGTTTGGTGTTATTGTAAAACAGGATCTTCCCATTTCTCAGTTCATCCAGGGTAACCCTCCTGGCCAGCTCAATCACTTCTCGTTCCTGATGTCCTCTGGGGTCAAGCAATGCATCCAATTTCATTTTTTTGATCTCCTCTCTTTTAAAACTGTACCTACATTTTCCATTCGCAATCGGCCGATTGTATAATTTTCATCATTTAACTATAGATATTTCGATATTTTTATTATATTCTAACTATATTCAATAAGCAATTCCGCTTTAAGATGTATTTTTTGCCATTTTGGAATAGATATATCTGTATTATTTGTGCATTTTATCATTAACGCAAAGAAACCAGACTTTGTTTCCAAAGTCCGGCTTCCTGACAGTTGATCCTAAATTGAATTGTCTTTGCTTTAATGATTCTTGATATACCGTATAAAATCCACGATCACCTTTTTATTGTAATCGTATTTTGTGATCAGGGAAAAGTGAAATTCCGGCAGTTCATGGATCCGTCTATACACGATCCCGGTCCCTGCGATCCGTTCCGTCACCTTTTTTGGAAGCACGGATATACTGCTGCTCTGCTTCACAATGGTCCAAATGGCACTGATCCACACCCCGTATGCCCTGATCTTAGGTGTTATATCCCGTTTCTGGAACTCTTCCAGGATAAAGTTTTTAAAAAAGGGTTCATCCCGCTCCGAGATCAGGACCAGCTCCTGGTTCCCCAGCTGTTCCAGGGTCACGGTATCCCTCATGGCAAGGGGATGGTTTTCATTCATCACAGCCACCATCTCATCCTTTACAAGGGGATACTTATTATACTTATCCGTGGATACCAGCTTGCTGAACATCATACATGCATCCACCCGGTCCGTGTCCAAAAGCTCCATCCCATGCTGGGAATTGATCTCTTTAATGTTTACATTCACACCGGGGTTATCCTTAATGTACAGGGAAATGCCGTTCATCATTCCATAATAGGAGAGAAACGAGATGGCTGCAATGCGAAGCAGACTCCGGCCATCCGTGTACCCGGCCAGGGCCTCTTTCATCATCTCATATTCATTGGAAATATGGACTGCATACGGCAGAATCGCCTTTCCGGCTTCTGTCAGCTCAATGGTCCGGGGATGCCTTATAAACAATTCCATATCAAGTTTTGTCTCCAGGCTCTTGATCCGTTTTGACAGGGATGACTGGGACAGGTAGAGCTCCTCTGCCGCCGTTGAAAAGTTCATATACTTTGACAGGGCTGTAAAATAGTAAAATAAAGATAAATCCAATGTTCTCTCCTTCTTAAAACAGCTGCCATATCAACTATTACATTTACCATAGATCTTCTTAAATGCTGATGGGGTCATTCCCTCACTTAATTTAAAATACTTCTCAAAGCTTTTTAAGCTGCTGAAACCGCATGTTCCGGCCACCACCTCAAGGCTGTGGGGCGTAAGGCCCAGCAGTACCTTAGAATACCCCACCCGGTACTGGATCAGCAGTTCCCTGAAGCTTATATTATAATAAAGCTTTATGATCCGCTGAAGCTGCCGGGTGGAATAATTGAGTTCGTCCGCAACTGACTGGAGAGTCAGCTCCCTTGTAAAGTTTTTGCCAATATAATCATTGATCTGAATAGCCTTATTGACAAAATCAACCTCCCTGGCAGCGTCCTCCTCTAATCTCTTCCTGTTATTTCCAAATGCCTGAAGGGTACAGATAAAAAGATTGCCCAGGTGGTTCTTCAGTTTGGAGTACTCCCCCACTGTCCCTTCCCCAATCCCTTCACAGATATCGTCAATTATCCTGATACAGCTTCCCTTGTCTTCCGTCACCCCATGACGGCTGGACATAAGGGTTTTAACAAGCTCCTGCTCCTCCCTGATCCATTGGGGCGCGATCTGGCTGTCCTGCAAGGCGTAGGTAAGCTCAAATGACATTGTCAGGCATTCCACCGGTATATCCGGATAGATCTTCAGCTTATGGCGGATATTGCCTCCCATATACAGGATCTCATGTTCCCTGACTGTGACGATCTCCGTACCG
The DNA here is from genome assembly GCF_000954015.1 of Clostridium sp. FS41. Classification (NCBI taxonomy): domain Bacteria; kingdom Bacillati; phylum Bacillota; class Clostridia; order Eubacteriales; family Clostridiaceae; genus Clostridium; species Clostridium sp. FS41. Next base: position 59,586 of record NZ_JYHN01000032.1, on the reverse strand, counting down.
ATCCCTACCTTAATCTCACCGGACAGCACATATATGATCTCACTGAATTCATGGGAATGAAAGAAATGGACATCCGTCTGGTTGTAATAAGAGATATTGTTGACATGCAGATCAACCCCCAGCAGAGAAACCCTGGCGGAAAAGCCTTTGATACGCCGCAATAACTGATAATCCACCCCGCACCACCCTCTTCCTTATCCCAGCATACATATCATTTATTTTACCAAAAGCTGGAACAAGAAGCAAGTCTCATCCTGGCATAAGGAGCACTGCCTTAATTACTTTTCCGCTCAGGGAATCCGTAAATGCTTTGTTGATCTCCTCAAAGGGGTAGGTACGGATCAATCGGTCCACAGGATACCTCCCCTCCCTGTAATACCTGAGCAATTCAGGTATAAACAGGTCCGGGATCCCGTTTCCTTCCGACACGCCGTACACGGTCCTGTTGGCCATATCCCTTCCTGTGTTTACATTGATCTCACAATTAGCTGCAAAGGCTGTCCTTCCGCTGTACGCAGCGGAAAGAAGGGCCATCCTGGCAAATTCCGGCACGCCTGTGGTATCAATGGCAAAGCCGCAGCCCTGCCCGGTGATGTTCTTGATCCTATCCATGATGCGTGGGTTTGTCCTTCTGTTTATTGTGTGGGTTGCCCCCAGTTCCCTTGCAAGTCCCAGGCTTTCATCATTTCCTCCCACAGCTATGATGATCCTGCATCCCGCGATCCTGGCCGCCATCACTGCGCTCATTCCCACCGTACCGCAGCCAAATACAGCCAGGCTGTCCCCAAACCCCGGCTTCATCTGGTTTAATACGATCCCTGCTCCTGTCTGCACCCCGCATCCCATGGGCGCTATAACGGAAAAGGGGATGTCCCTGTCCTCTACCAGTACTGCGCTGCTTTCATGGACAACCGCATATTGGGCAAAGGAAGACTGGGCGAAAAAATGTGATATCTTCTTCCCGTTCCTGGACAGCCTGTGTGTTCCGTCCCGCATCCCACCTCCAAAATTAATCTTTACCATGTGGGTACATCCATAGGGCCGGGAATGCCTGCATTCCTCACAGGACCCGCAGGTGCCATAGGTCAGCCCCACATGATCACCTGACTTTACCTTCCTGACTCCCCTTCCTGTTTTTATTACAATACCTGCACCCTCATGTCCCAGCACTGCCGGAAAACCAAGAGGATACCTGCCCCTGACAGCACCGCTGTCCGTATGGCAGATTCCTGCCGCCCTGATCTCAACCAGGATCTCCCCTTCCCCGGGTTCCTGAAGTTCTACCTCCTCTATGGAAAATCCCTCATTCAATCCATTGGTGACCGCTACCCTGATCTGCATATGTTTTCCCCCTTTTCCTCTCCCTGTTCCATTACCACACGGTGTACCCGCCATCCACTGTAATGTCGGTCCCTGTCATATAGGAGGACAGACCGCCTGCCAGGAATGCCACCACCCCCATAATCTCATCTAAGCTTCCAAAACGCCTCATGGGAATCATCCTGGCAGCCTCGTCCATGATCGCGCGGTCCCACCCATCGTGGAGCCCTGACAGGATAATGCCCGGGCTGATGGAATTTACCCGTATTCCGTATTCCACATAATCCATTGCCATGGATTTGGCCAGATGCCTGACTGCCGCTTTTGTGGCCGGGTATCCGGGGGCGTACCTGGCCCCTGTCTCCGGTTTTTTATTGATAATAGCTCCAGACATGGAGGAAGTAAAAATAATGCTTCCTCCATGCCCGTCCCGTTTCATAACATTTGCTCCATATCTTCCGGTGAGAAGCATTCCTGTCAGATTGATCCCAATGATCTTATTCCAGTCTTCCATGGAAATATCAGAACCCCTGTTAACACCGCCCGCAATACCCGCATTGCTGAACAGGATATCCAGTGTGCCAAACTCCCTTACAGCATCCTCCATGAACGTATCCACCGACTCCTCATCCGCCACATCACCGGTGAGGGGAACTGCTTTTATTCCAAACTTAGTTTCCAGGTACCCGGCATATCCTGTAAGCTGCGTCAGCCGGGATGAAATATCCATCAGCGCCACATCCGCCCCCAATTCCGCAAAGGCATGGGCACAGCTTCGTCCAATCCCTCCTGCAGCCCCTGTCACAAGGGCCTTTTTCCCCTTTAGCCCAAACATGTCCCTGACACTCCCCAGCTGTTCCATTTTCAACGAATTATAATCCATTAAGTAACCTCCTCCTGTAAATCTCCTTCTGTTTTCAGTTAACCCCATTATATCCGCACTTAACTTTTACCATAAAGTTCATCTTGCGACATCTTTGTCAAAGTTGTGGCATTATTTGAACTACTAATCCTCCTGTCATTGTTCTACATTAAATTCAGATTGACTTTAAGGAGGTGACAAAATGTCAGAATGCAGATTTATGCATGTGGGCATGACAGTCAGTGATCTTCAGCAGACCGAGGCGTTCTATACACGGTATTTTGGTTTCAAAAAGACTCTGGACAGCTGCTTTAAGCCGGAATTTTTTGCAGCCTATGGATCCCTGTATCATCTTCCCAATGGCACGGGATGCCGCTTTGGCTTCCTGGAAGCGCCGGACGGAACTGTCATTGAGCTCTTCCAGTTCAGCGTCCAGGTTCCATGCGAGGCAGCTGTTTGGAACAAGCCCGGCTATCACCATATCTGCCTGAGGGTACCTGATATAAAAGAGATCTGCCAACGCATGGAAGAGGAAGGCGTGGAGTTCTTTTTTAAACCGTCTGAGCGCGGAAAAAAGGGAGAAGACAAGTACTGGGTATTCTTAAAGGATCCTGACGGAAACATGATCGAACTTCAGCAGAATTAGGAGGTAACCTATGAATGACAGGAACGAAGTGGACAGGCTTAAAGATCTGGCCTGTGAAATGAGGAAAAAGCTGCTGTACCTGTGCGGTCACTATGAAGGCAGCGTTCATATTGGAGGCGACCTTTCCATGGCAGACCTTCTGATCGGTCTTTTTCACCACGGACTCCATGTGGACCCGGAAAACATTTCCATGGAGGACAGGGACCGGTTTATCCTATCCAAAGGCCACGGAGCCGTATGTATGTATATTGCCATGGCCATGAGAGGATTTTTTGATTATGATGAGATACTATCCACCTACGGAAAACTGGACAGCGCATTCGGAATGCATCCCTGCAAGGTCCAGCTGCCGGGCGTGGAATGCTCCACAGGTTCTCTGGGGCACGGACTGTCCATGGCCGTGGGAATGGCCCTTTCCGCCAGGTATAAAAAACAGGGACACCGCGTTTTCTGCATGCTGGGAGATGGTGAGACCACCGAGGGATCCGTATGGGAAGCCGCCCTTACCGCCCCTTCCTACAAGCTGGGAAACCTGATTGCCCTGATTGACAGAAATAAACAGTTTATGACCACGTTTTCCGAGAAACCTATGATCCTGGAGCCATATGGGGATAAATGGAAAGCCTTTGGCTGGAATGTGAAAGAGATTGACGGACATGATATGGCGCAGATTATAAATGCCCTTGACAGCCTGCCCTCCTGTGATTCGCATGTGCCCACTGCTATTGTATGCCACACAGTCAAAGGAAAGGGCGTATCTTTTATGGAGCGCAACATTGGCTGGCATGCAGGTTCCCTTTCCCTGGAGGATATGGAACAGGCCATTGCCCAGGTAGATGCTGCGCGATGCAGGGAAAGGAGTGTGACATCATGAGTAAAACCACCAACTTCAGCCTTCGTCTATCCGGTAGAAGCGTGATTGGGGACACGCTCCACGAAATCGGAGCAGCGGACAGCCGGCTTTTTGTGTGCACTCCGGATATTGGCGGTGCATTAAAGTCTTTCCGTGACGATTTCCCGGAGCGGTATATTGACACCGGCATCACGGAACAGAATGTCATTGGCCTGGCTGCCGGACTGGCCCTGGAAGGCAATATTCCCGTGGTCATGGGAATGATCCCATTCCTGTCCATGAGAGCCTGCGAACAGGTGAGGACCGATGTGTGCTACCAGAATCTGCCTGTGCGCATCATTGGGACAGGGGGAGGCCTTACCTCCGGCGGCGGCTCCACCCATAACGCCATGGAGGACATCTCCATCATGAAAACCTTTGTGAATATGACCGTGCTCTCCATCGGCGACCCCAACCTGATACGTGACGCGCTGTATATTGGAATGGAATACCCGGGTCCCATGTATATCCGCCTGGCACAGGGTAAATCTGACACTGTCATCTATGAAAAGGGCAGCGTATCCCTGTCCATAGGAAAGGGAATCGTGGCAAGGGACGGCCGGGATCTGACCATCTTTGTCCACGGCGAACTGATCGTGGATGCATTGTCCGCTGCCCGGATGCTGGAAGAACAGGGAATCCAGGCCCGTGTGGTGGATATGGTATCCATCAAACCCCTGGATGACGAACTGGTCCTACGGTGCATCAAAGAAACCCAAAATATCCTGGTCCTGGAGGACCATCTTATGTACGGAGGACTGGCAAGTTCCATCGCCGACCTGATCTGCGACCGTCAGGTCTTTCCCAGACAATTCAGACGGATGGGAATCCCCCAGGTCTATGCCGGTTTCGGAAGCGGCCCCCAGCTGCGGGAAAAATACCATTACGACAGCCGGTCATGCTTTCAGGCCGCCCTGGAAATGGTTAAAGGGCCGGACGGAGCAAATTAGCTGCCGCCTGACCCCTGGAGTATATTAACCCCTGGAGGATGTTAATGCATCTCGCCCTTCCGCCCATACCTGCCCTCAATCTCCTGCTGGGATCTGCCGCCGGCCTCCAGCATGTTTTCCAGGATCTCTTCCTTTGTCCTGCCTGCGGTGTCCCTGCCCGCAGGTATGACATAGTTGCATTCATTGTCATCCATAAAACGGGCGGCTTCCAGAAGGCGCCTTTCATCCTCCCTGGGGATGGCCAGGAATCCATGCTTATCTGCATGGATCAGTTGTCCCGGAAGCACAGGGCAGCCAAATACTTCCACTTCACAGTTCCATCTCACCGGTATACTGTGGGCATGGCCCACACACATGCGCCGGGCAATGGCCTTAAACCCCGCGTTCATCATCTCATCCACATCCCGGACCGCACCGTCCGTAATGGTTCCCACGCATCCAAGGGCACGGTGGGCATTGCTGCTGACTTCTCCCCAAAAGGAGCCGTAAGTCTCAGGCTTATCCAGGTCCTGAAGCACCACGATCTTGGGACCCGGTATGCCGGCCACATATTCCCTGTATTCTTTCCATGCAGTCTCATTCTTCTTATGGTCCTTGTTGGAAGGCTCAAACTGCAGAGTGACCGCATATCCTACCATAGGCCCCATATAAGGCATGAAGTCCGTCACCGCTTCTTTGTTAAAATGTCTGGTAATATCATGGTTTGTAATCTGCTCCCATCCATTGTAGATCGTTGGCGTATTCCATCGTTTCAGCTTTAACAGCTCGCTGATCTCCAGTCTGTCACCATTACTGCTGCCCATATCTTATACCTCCTGCATGCGTTTTTCCTGTATGAAATGATTTCAGGATGCTATTGTAAGTATATCATATAGGTTGAGCGGGGAACAGATGACAATATATAATTTAATAATATCCATCCCTTGTCCACTGTACCAGGGGAAGCTCCCTCGCCCATGCAAGTTTTCCCATTTCCCCTGCAATGCGGTTGGCCGCTTCATTAACCTCTTCAGTGATATGCTCCTCATTACCTGTCAGTAACTCTCTATCTTCAATTACAAACCGCCCATCAATGATTACAGATTCTATCTCACTTCCCCTTGCGGAGTATACAAGATTGGGAACCAGATTCCGTATAGGATATTCATAAATAGGGTTCATATGAGGAGCTGACAGATCAATTATTATTATGTCTGCTAATTTTCCTTCTTTTAAAGATCCAACCGTGTCTGCCATATTCAATGCCTCTGCCGCTTCAATCGTAGCCATGCGCAAAATCTTCCAGGACGGCATACATGTTGCATCATGGTTCTTATATTTATGGATCAGGGAAGCGTACTTCATTTCATCAAACATAACCGTACAATTACAAATCTGGTCTGTTCCCAGACCTACCCTCCCTCCAAAATCCGCAAACTCCTGGGCAGGAGGCAGCGCTCCTCTAACAACGGAAATACTTGTGCTGCACAGCGCCAAAGCAGCCCCTGATCTGGCTACCTGGCATACCTCGTCCATGGTTGCATATGTCATATGGGCTGCCAGCAATTTATTATTGAGATATCCCAAAGAATCTAAAAGTTCTACCGGCCGTTTTCCTGTTCGCAGCTGTGTCTGTATAATTTCCTCTTTTGTCTGCACCAGATGTGTAAATATCCCCACATCATCTTTATCTGATAAATATTTAATTTCTTCTAGCATTTCAGGTGAACACATAGCGGCTGAATGAGGGCCATAGCGACAGGTAATCCTCCCTCCAAAACTTTGGTGATATTGCTCCACTAATTTTCTGTTGTTTGACAGCTTTCTCTCTCCCACCGCAGGGTCCAGAGGTATCAGCTCCTCCACTTCAATTACAGACACATCCGGCGGCAGTTCATTGATCATGCCGCTGACAACGGCCCTGGTTCCTAATTCTATGTGATTTTTTACAATCTCTGTCATAGGAGAGTAGTAATCCCCAAATGTTGTAATACCGGAATGCAATGCTTCTACAATATTGAGACGGGAGGCTTTTATAAAATCATCAGCATCAGCAACCCCCAAAAGAGGCAAGATCCCCTTAAATCTCCATATCTTTCCCGGCAGGTCCTGGGCACAGCTACGTACAATGGCATCACCTGTATGCATATGTACATTAACAAATCCCGGCATCACCGCCTTACCCTTAGCATTTATATAACGGTGTGCCTTGTATTGGGCAAGGACCTCTTTTTCTGTCCCCACTGTTATGATCTTATTATCTTTGACCCCAACAGCTCCCTGATTAATGATTCCGGTCCCAGCACCCTCCATTGTGATCACATAGCCACCATGGATAATAAAATCAAGCGTCATAGTCATTTCCTCTCAAAATTGTCTATTTGAATCCCAGGTATGCTTCCTGGATAAAGGGATTGTTCAGAAGTTCATTTCCTGTTCCACTCATTTGGATCTTTCCCAGATTTAAAATGTAGCCCATATCAGCGGTTTCAAGCGCAAGCTGGGCATTCTGTTCCACAATCAGCATTGTTGTGCCATGGGTTTTATTAATCTGTCTGAATTTATCAAACATTTCATCAATAATAATGGGTGCTAAGCCCAGAGATGGTTCATCCAGCATCATCAGTTTGGGAGCAGCCATCAACGCCCTGCCTACGGCCAGCATCTGTTGCTCTCCTCCTGATAAAGTACCACTCATTTGCTTTGCCCGTTCCTTTAACCGCGGAAAGAGTTCAAAGACCTCTTCAATCCGGTCTTTGATAACCGATTTACTTTTTTCTGAATAGGCCCCTACTTTCAGATTATCCAATACGGTAAGATTGACAAATATTTTCCTACCCTCCGGTACCAGACAAATACCGTTTTGTGCGAACTGGTAGATTTTAGGGGGCAGTTTTTTTCCTTCAAACTCTATGGTTCCGTTTCCAATTTCTTTATCACCTGCAATGGCCTTAAGCAACGTTGACTTACCTGCACCATTTGCGCCGATAATTGACACGATCTCTCCCTTCCGGATATCCAGAGAAATACCATGAAGGGCTTGGATTCCCCCATAAAACACCTGCAGTTCTTTTATGGACAGCAATAGATCGTCCTTATATTCAGGCATCGTGTCTCCTCCTCTCCCCCAGATATGCAGTAATCACATCCGGATTTTTCTGAATTTCTTCCGGAGTTCCTGTCGCCAGCATTTGTCCAAGATTAAGGACATGGATGGTCCGACATACTTCCATAACCACCTCCAAATGATGCTCAATTAAAACAATGGCAATACCGGTATCTTTGTGAAGCTGTCTCAAAAAGGATACCAGTTCCAAACTTTCCGCTGTATTCATTCCGGCAGCCGGCTCATCTAAGAACAAAAGCTGGGGATTCGTTGCCATTGCACGGGCAATCTCCACTTTTCTCTGTATGCCGTAAGGAAGAGAACCAACCTCTGTATCCTTATATTGTAAAATCCCAACCTGATCCAAATAGTGAAGACAGGTTTTCTCTATCTCCCTGTCCTTTTTAGATACATAGGGTAAGCGCAGCATTGCAGACACTGTATTATAGCTAGGACGGCTCTCAAGTCCAATTGCCACATTATTAAGGGCTGACATCTTTGGATAGATACGTATATTCTGAAATGTCCGGGCAATTCCCAAATGTGAGATTTTATCCGGTCTGATGCCATTTAAACGCTTCCCGCCAAAATAAACATCTCCCTTAGTCGGTGGAACAACTCCGGTAACCGCATTAAACACCGTAGTTTTTCCTGCTCCATTAGGACCGATCAGCCCCACAAAATCTCCCTGCTCTAAAGAAAAAGACACATCCTGCACTGCCTTCACACCACCGAAATAAATTGATAGGTTTTTGATATCCAGCAAAGCCATGGCTACACCTCCTTTTTCTTTTCATGCCTGCCGGTCAGCTGCCCTATCCACCTTAAAACCGGCTTTAACGATAATTCCTTATATCCCATCAATCCTTCCGGCCGCAGGCGCATGGTAAGAATTAACACCAAACCATACATAGGAAGCCTCCAATTGGACATGAATCGGAGCATTTCCGGTGCGGCTGTAAGTGCCGTAGTTGCCAATGCAGGGCCTGTAACAGAGCAGACTCCCCCCAGAACAACCGCTGTCAACAGATTCGTTGACATCGTGCCTCCGAAAATATTTGGAACAATATATGTATAATAATGGGCCATCATCCCTCCGCCTACACCGCAGAAGAAAGCACTGATAATAAGCGCTTTCAGTTTTTCATGAAAAATATTTACACCTATCAATTCCGATGCATCCGCGTGGTCCCGTACCGCAATAGCTATTTTCCCATGCTGGGATTTAGCGTAGTTTCGTGCAAACCATACCGCCACAACAGCCAGAAGCACGGCCTTAGGTAAAGTGGTAAGGGAATCCAGACCGGAAAGCCCTAATGCACCGCCTACATAAGGATGATTCACATTGGACATAACCACCCTGGTAGCCTCCCCAAAACCAAAGGTAGCAATGGTAAAGCAGTCCGCGGACATCTTTCCCCGCAATGTAGGAATACCGATGATCAGACTAAATATTCCCGCAACTGCTCCTCCCCCAAGCAATGCGATAAAATAAGGAACACCAAAAAATTTTGTAAGAATTCCTGCTGTATACGCTCCCAAACACAGAAAGCAGGCATGTCCCATGGAAAACAACCCTATATAACCCGTCAAGATTGCCAACCCGGCAACGCAGACAATATTTATACAGGCACTGATCATAATTCCCTCAATATATCCCATTTGTTTTCCCCCTTTCTATAATTTGTCATGGGCGCTTTTGCCCAGCAGTCCATTTGGTTTAAATATCAGGACAACTACCAAAAGTCCGTATGCAACCAAATCCCGATAGGTTGTTGAAACATAAGCTGAAATAATCGTTTCCAGGAACCCCAGGATCAGGCCTGATATCACAGCTCCCGGTAAACTTCCAAGCCCTCCTACGGTAGCTGACACAAATCCCTTTGTGGCTACTACTCCCATATTGGGATATACCGAATATTTCATCCCATAAAAGCAGCCTGCCAATCCTGCTGTAGCTCCTGATAAAAGAAATATAACAGCAGCTACACGGTTTACATTTATTCCCATAAGTCCTGCTGTATTGGAATCGAAGGCGCTTGCTCTAATACCAAGCCCTGTTTTTGTTTTGTATAAAAAACACCATAAAAGTATTAGAAGAATGACCGAGAGCACTGCTGCCAGAATATCTGATCTGGGAACAGATACATTGTTAAAACGAATCACTACCCTTGCCCAGTCAGAAGGGAACGGACGAACCGCTCCCCCCCATAACTGTATGCAGAAATTAGGTATACACGTATTGATCCCCAAGGCCGCAATCATTAAATAGACCTTCAATGCCTTTTTCTGACGCATTGGCCTGTATATTATAACCTCCATCAGATATGATACAAAGCCGGCAACAATTAATGCAAGAATAATTCCTGCAAACAACCCCATGCCAGACTGGGAAATAGCAAACAGCGCACCAAATGCTCCCAGCATCATGACCGGCCCAAAACCAAAATTAGAAAAGTTAAATACGCTGAATACCAATGCGTAACCTACGGCAAGAAGCGCATAAACACTGCCAATGGAAACCCCAGTAATTAATTGTTGAACAATCATTTGTTAATCCCACCTTCTTTTTATTCTTCCGTGGAATCTCCGCATACAAATAGCACAAACCGTCTTTTCTAGTTGGCAGGCATTGCATATTTGCCCAGAGATTCAAACTTGCCGTCTTTTACTGTTTTAATTGTAAATTCCAGACCCTGTAAATTATGGGTCTCGGGTGAATAACCTTTATTAGGGCTGGTTATCATATCAAACCCTGTTGTTTCATCCAGTGCTTTGCGCATCTCATCCGGATTTGTTGATCCACTGGTGAGAATCGCATACTCAAGAATTTTTGCCTCGTTAAACGCTTTCAGTCCCGGCATATGCAGTGCCATACCTGTTGCCTGCTGGTAATCTTCATATTCGGCTTTAATCTCATCAAACCGCGAATCGCTCAGGTCTCCATCTGTGGCAAAAATACACCCTTCCAATGCTGGTCCTGCAAGTGTCAGCAGATCTTCGGTATCGTATACGTAATTTCCGAGAAGCTTAATATCACTAAGCCCCAGTTCTACCAACTGCTGAGCAACATATCCCGCTTCTTTGTAGCCCATAACCGGCATAAAAATGTAGTCAGGCTCCGACTGGGACAAGCTTGTCAGCTGTGCTCTAAATTCCACATCATTAATCTGATAGGTGGCTTCGGATACGATCTCGCCTCCCAACTTTGTATAAGTATCTTTGTATGCATTTGCCATATCAACTGTATCCACCTGCGTGGTTTCATATAAAACAGCTACTTTAGGGTTATTTAATTCACTATATGTATAGGAAGCCATGGTGGCGACCTGATCCGTATTTACAGGACCGCTGCGGTATGTATAAGGACGGACGCTGCCGCTGTCATCCACAGTCACAAGCTGGGATGCACTGGATGGGATATGGAGAACTCTCGCCCGGTTGCACAATTCAGCAACTGCGGCTCCCTGAGTAGAGTTACTGGGTCCAAGGATAGCCACAGCCCCTGACTGAATCAGTTTATTAGCTGCGTTTACGGCCTCTGAAAAGTCACCATCCAGGCCGGATATATCGTATGTTCTAAAATCAATTTCTCTTCCAAGCCACCCGCCTTCTGCATTAACCTTTTTAAAATAGGTTTCCAGAAGATGCTGTGGAACCAGCCCGTACATAGCGTCTGCACCGGAAGACCATCCCAGGAATCCTACAATTATTGGCCCTTCCTCGCTTTTTTTGTCAGCGACAGAACTTTCTTTCTGCGACTCTGTTTGTACGTCATTCTGTTGTGCACTTGTTTTTTCCTCGGATGGAGCCGGTGTAGCGCTCCCTGAATTTCCCGAACATGCCATTAACCCCAGCGCTAATGCGCCTGCTAAAACTACACTTAAAGCTTTCTTCATTTTTTTCATTCTACTCTTCCTTTCTAAACATGAATTTTAATATTTTAAGTACCAACTCTTACTTTACTGGCACAAGTTTCATCAAAAAGTGACGGTCATAGGTGGACAGGGGCATCAGGAACAGCTCTCCCTTTGAGTTGCCGCACATGCCATGGGCGCGGATCGGGGAATTATAAAAGCCCAGCTGGGCCACAATCTCCATATCCATATCAGCAATGGTAAGGCCGCCTCCCCGCTCAGCAATATAGACATAGGTATCATCTGCCCAGATTCCAGTTGGCTGGTACAGGTTTTCACTCATATATGCCAGTACTTCGCCGTTTTCATCAAATACATGTACGCTGTTGGCTTCCCGGTCCCCTACCCAGACCCGGTTGAACCTGTCTACCCACAGGCTGTGGGGTATGTAGAACCTGCCGGGCTCATCCCCCGGGCCGCCCCATGTCCTTAGCAGGGTACCGTCCTTGGAAAAACGGTGGACCGCAGCATTGCCGTAACCGTCACTGACAAAGATATCTCCCTTTGGCCCCATACATACGCCTGTGGGCCTGTTAAATGGAGGCGCCGCCCTTCTGATGGTCTGCACCCCGGCCCAAAAGGACCATCCCTTGTCAAAGGCCACGTCCGTGGGTACAATCTTCCCCCTTCGCTGCATCCTGCGCCACACATCTTTTTCAAAACCACTGTCACTGGGAACTCCCAGATTGCCCAGGTCCCTGATCCACTCACCGTCCTTTGTCAGTTCCCGCACCACATGGAGTCCTGTATCCACGCACAAAAGCGTGTCCTCCTCTGTTACACACAGGCTGTGCACCTCCTGGAACAGCCCCTTTCCAAAGCTCTTCACATAGTTTCCCCTGGCGTCCAGCATTACCACCGGATGTTCCGTGTCGCGGCACATCATAAACAGGTTGTCCTCTTTGTCACAGCAGCCGCCGGAATACATGGAAAACTCAAATTCATCCGGGAAATTCCCGTATTCCGGAATCAGCTCATATGACAGGCCGTTATGACTGAAAACCGAACGCCCACAGCGGTCCCTCTCCTCAAACCCTTCGATCAGCTTCATCTTTTCCTCCCTCCGCTTTGAATTCTTTATGTTTATGCCTCGCATTTAACAAAGGCTCCATATCCTGCCTGACATAGGATCTTTCCATCCCCGTAAACACGCTCGCCGCGCACATAGGTGTCCGTTACCCGGCCCTTAAGCTCCATTCCCTGATACGGTCCCTTAACACTCTTTGTCTTTGAGAAGGATTTGCTTCCGTCATAAACCCAGTTCTCATTGGGATCAATAAAAATAAAGTCCGCATCAGCTCCTGGCAGCAGGTTTCCCTTCCTGGGATACAGTCCCAGCATCCTGGCTGCATTTGCAGATGTAAGGTCCGCAAGCTTTTCCCATGACAGGCCTCTGCGGTTCACACCCTCGGATATCATGGCTGCCAGCATCACGTCATTGCATCCGAATCCACAGAACTCCTTCCAGAAATCATTGGCTCTCACCTTTTCTTCATCCGTGTATGGCCCATGGTCCGAACCGATTACATCAATGGTCCCGTCCATCACATACTCCCACATCTTCTCAACATTCTCCCTGCTGCGGAACGGAGGCGTACATTTAGCAAATGATTTTTTCTCTCTCAGCACATCCCTGTCAAAAATGAGATAATGGGGACATGTCTCCACATATACGCGCGTCCCTTCCTTTTTGGCATTGCGAAGGAATTCCGCTCCCTGGCTGATGGTGGTATGGCAGATCTCCAATCTGGCACCTGTCATTTTTGCAAACAGAACCGCCCTCTGGATCGCATCATACTCTGTCCACCACGGGCGGGCATCATCAAAGCAGGCTTCGTCCTCACACCGGATCCGGGAATAATGCTGGCATCCAAAATCCGCTGCCTCCGCATTCTCAGCATGAAGTGCGATCAGACCATCAAAGGAAGCAGCCGTCCGCATCCCGTCCACCAGATAACCATCCGTAATACGTGGATAGGCGTCTGTTGCAAAGCACATAAACCCCTTAAATCCAATACAGCCAAGATCATGCATTTCCTTCATATCCTTGATGCTGGAGGGGATCAATCCTCCCCACAGGGCAAAATCCACAACGGAGCGCTGCTCTGCAATGCCCTTTTTCAGTTCAAACCCCGGCCGGTCAATGGTGGCCGGTTCTGAGGGAAGGGGCATGTCACATATGGTAGTGATACCGCCCGAGGCAGCGCTGCAGGATCCGCAGTACCAGTCCTCCCTGAAATTATAGGGCCCCGGATCCGCCATGTGATTGTGGCTGTCAATCATACCCGGCATCACGGTCTTTCCCAGTGCATCAATCACCTCACAGTCTGCCGGAACATCCATTCCCTCGTCCAGCAGCGCCTTGATCTTCCCGTTTTCCACTAACAGTGAGACCTGGGATACATGGCCGGGGAGTACCACGTTCCCATTTACTATCAACTTTTTTTCATGTTTCATTGTGCAATCTCCACATTTTTTTGAATTTTCGATAATATTATCTTAACAAAATGAACAAAAGCTGTCAATTCAACCAATCGACAGCTTTCTGTGGATATTATTCATATTTTGCAACATAAATTTGTTGTTTTACTGACAATTCCAAGACTTCTCCACACTTCCCTGGGATGCGGCCACCACCTTTACATTAATGTCAGCCCAGGCCTTTACCTCCTTTGAAGAAATATTCCAGTCTGTAAACACATAATCGATCTGTTCCGCGGAACAAACTTTATTGAAGGCCACCTCGCTGAATTTGCTGAACTCGCACAGGACCATACGGGTATGTCCGATTTCCAGCATCTTCTTTAACACGGCCGCCTCCTCTGTGTTATATTCCGTAACCCCGTCCTGAATGGAGATCCCGTCAATGCTCACAATGGCCTTATCCACCCTAAAGTTGCCCAGCGTGTCACTGCTCATACTGCCTACCAGGCTCCGGTTGTGCTTGCGCAGGTATCCTGATGTCAGATATACGCTGCTGCTCTTATTTTCATTTAAGACAATGGCCACATCAGGTGAATTGGTGATAACAGTGAGCTGGTTCTTGCGTTCTGCCAAACATCTGGCCAGCGCCAGGGAGGTGGTCCCATTGCTCATGGCAATGGCATCCCCGTCATTGATGTATTCGGAAGCCAGCCTGGCTATGGCCTGTTTTTCCATCTGGTGCTTTTCCATCTTCCGCTCAAACTCCATCTCCTGGGCCCTCAGGTTATTGTACACAGCGCCTCCCCTGACCCGCTTGATGGAAGATTCCTTTTCCAGCTCCAACAGATCCCGGCGGATGGTTTCTATGGAAACCTGGAACACCTCTGCCAGCTGCTCAATCTTAGAAAACTTTACCTCAGACAAATACCGTACGATCTCACCCTGTCTCTTATTCTGCATGACCCACGCCCTCCCACGTTTTGTTTTCCCCCAAATTCCACATTTATTCCACATAATTTCACCGAAAAAGGGTTTTTAAAACTTTTTTTATTAAGTCTTATAGCTGAAATTTCCTGTATATTACCCATGTTTACTTTATTTTCTAAATCAAAAAACACGGATTTTTCTGTCTTGTGGAAATGATTTGGAAAAATCGCTTAGAAAACCATATTTTCTACCGCTATTTTAGCATGATAAAGTTTGGGATTCAATGACAACTTAGAAGTAGTTTTGACTATAAGCAAGGAGAGGGGGATATTTACAGGAAAATTCTACTCATTTGGCATTAATATTTGACATAATATGTAATTGAGGTTTGTGGAATCCAAAAATCCGGGAGGCGCTTTCAACATCCAAATACTCCCCGAAATAACCAGAAAAAGGGGCAAGACCGAACACCAAATTTCGGTCTTGCCCCTTCTGATCCATAATACTTACATTCTTATCCGCCGGACCGCCTTATATTACACGATCCCCTGGCCCAGCATGGCTTCTACTACCTTCTCAAATCCCGCGATATTAGCGCCCGCCACATAGTTGCCGGCCACGCCGTATCTCTCAGCCGCATCAGCAGCCTTTGCAAAGATATTGACCATGATCGTATGAAGCTTCTCATCCACTTCCTCAAAGGACCAGGACATTCTCAGCGCGTTCTGGCTCTGCTCCAGACCGGAGGTTGCCACGCCGCCTGCGTTTGCTGCCTTTCCAGGCATGAAAAGGATCTTCTTTTCAACAAACAGCTCTGTTGCCTCCAGGGTGGACGGCATGTTAGCGCCCTCTGCCACTGCAAAGCAGCCGTTTGCCAGAAGTGTCCTGGCATCCTCCAGGTTCAGCTCGTTCTGGGTAGCGCATGGAAGAGCGATATCGCATGGAATGGTCCAGATTCCCTTGCCCTCTGTGTAAACAGCGGTTGGAACAGCATCCACATACTCCTTGATGCGTGCCCTGCGGACTTCCTTGATCTCCTTAACAATATCCAGCTTAATGCCGTCCTCGTCATAGATATAGCCATTGGAGTCGCTTAAGGCAACTACCTTGGCACCCAGCTGCTGTGCCTTCTCGGTTGCGTAGATGGCAACATTTCCTGAACCGGACACAAGTACGGTCTTTCCCGCCAGTTCCTTGCCGTTGTGCTTTAACATCTCATCCAGTATATACACCAGGCCGTAGCCGGTTGCCTGTGTCCTTGCCAGAGAGCCGCCAAAGGTCAGGCCCTTGCCGGTGAGAACGCCCTCGTATAAACCGGTGATTCTCTTGTACTGGCCGAACAGGTATCCTACCTCTCTGCCGCCCACACCGATGTCGCCTGCGGGGATATCCGTATCCTTTCCAATATGACGGTACAACTCTGTCATAAAGCTCTGGCAGAACGCCATAACTTCCCTGTCGGACTTGCCCTTGGGATCAAAATTGGAGCCGCCTTTTCCACCGCCCATGGGGAGGCCGGTTAAGGAATTCTTTAAGGTCTGCTCAAATCCAAGGAATTTAAGAATGCTCTGGTTTACAGATGGGTGGAAACGAAGGCCGCCTTTGTAGGAGCCGATCGCGCTGTTAAACTGCACTCTGTATCCCTTGTTTACCTGAACCTTGCCGCTGTCATCCACCCACGGTACTCTGAATGAAACAATGCGTTCCGGTTCTGTAAAACGTTCCAGGATTCCTGCCTTGCGATACTTTTCCTCGTTGGCATCAATTACCAGTCTCAGGGAATCCAGAACTTCCTTTACTGCCTGATGGAATTCTGGTTCTCCCGGATTCTGCGATACCACTCTCTCGTAAATCTCATCAACATATGACATTTCTTTCGCCCTCCTAGGTTTATGTATGAAGTGTAGGGATGCCGTCATTTCCGCAGGGTGTCTGAAAATTACTCAAACACCCTCCAAGACACACACTTTAGAAAAAGTATAACAAGTTAATTTGTTAAAGTCAAGAACGTTGTATTTCAATTTTTTTACAGGAATTCCCATATTTTATTCGTTAATGCCCGCCAGCTCTGCCAGCTGGGCCAAAACTCCCCTGCCTCCGTTTAATGATATGGATCCTACCTTGTCGCAGATCCGCTCCAGATATTCCATTTCCTTCAGTTTAAACAGGGTCTGGTTCTCATCCATCAGTCTGGCTGTGTTTAACAGGCTCCTGGTGGACGCCACTTCCTCCCTTCGCATGATCACATTGGCCTGGGCCTTTTTTTCAGCAATGAGCACCGTGTTCATGATCTCCCTGATCTCTCCCGGCAGGATAATGTCCTTGATGCCGGCACCGGTCATCTCCACGCAGTACTCCTCCTGGCGTTCCTTCAGTTTCTCCAGCACATAGGAGCTGATCTCCTCCTTTTGGGCCAGCAATTCATCCAGCCGGTATTTCCCCACGTACTCCCTGAGCTTCAGCTGGGCATAGGTATAGAGCTGGGAAGCCACCCCCTCCACCTGCTGCACCAGACGTTCGGGGTTCACGATCCTGTAATTACAGATCACGTTCAGCCGCACGGCCACCTTGTCCGCGGTCAATATTTCCTGGCCCGAAATATCCAGCTGCTGGATCTTCATATTAAATATCTTGCAGGATACCTCCCTGCCATAGTTCCAGAAATAATAAGTTCCTGTGTCCAGCCGCTTCTCATACCGGTTGTCAAAATACAAAAGTCCGGTCTCCCCATCTTTAATTGTGATCTTCTTATAATACTTCGCGGGCATCAGGTCCATATAGTGCCTTGGCAGGCTGTCCTCCATCCAGGGCTTTGTGATATCAATGGCCTGGAATTCATTTTTCTCAAACACGTTCCAGAACAGCACCTCCGGCCTGGTTATGACCTCCCTGTATGTTTTATTGACAAACCGGATGGCAATACACTCGTCCGGCAGCACGTTTTTTATTACCCTGGATGCAAATTCCTGATCCCTCATCAGGATCTCCTCCGGAATCCCGCAGGTCTTTACCTCCCCTGTCATGGGTACTACATCCACCTGGTATCCCTGCATTTTGAGAAATGTGTATTTCCCTGCTGTCAAAAGCCTTATGAACCTTCCGCCCTTTGACAGGTAACCACATTCCTGGTCTTTGATAATATATGGTTCAACAAGGCAGTTGTTTTTCATTTCCTGAATCCTCCATTCTTACGATCTCAATTCCACATTGAGTTATACTCTTAATGCACTTTCATTTGCCAGGAAAAGTACCATGTCCGGCTTTATCCGTATCCTGGGGGCCATCCCTTTAGCAGGTGCAGTCAGGCAAAACGTCTGGCAGCTATATATATATCTTTCTAGTAAATCTTCCTTGTAAATCTTTCATATATATATAAGCCCGGTTTTCCCGAGATTCCCTGCGGTATCCGGTACGGCGCTGACCGGATACGGACTGCCTTTTTCAGGCCTTTCCATGTAAGATGCACATGGCGTCCTGATCAGGCCAAAGCACGGACATTACTTTTCCATCCTGGTGAAGAAACACTTTGGTTGTGTTTTTCTAATGATTGCTATACCACTTAGCTACATGGCAAATGCCTGCAGGCACTGGCCAGGTGGGATTTGAACCCACGACACATCATCCTATCTATCGATCACGGCAGACAACGGTATACCCCCTGCCATAGGCCGGGGCACCGGGGAGTCCCAGGAGGAAAACTCCGCCATCAGTCAGACTGCCTGTTAACTTACATCCATCCCTATCCTTTTACAACCCCGATGGTCCTGAGCCGTTTGACGGGCACAACAAGGTCCAGCTGGTTATTCATTACTTCCTGGATATCCTTATAGGCAAACCGGCTCTCCTCCGCAACATCCGCCTTTCCCTTCTTTCCCAGGATTACACCCTGTTTCTGAAGATCCACCATCACTTCCTCACAGGAAAATGCCGCCATGGCGCCTTTTCTGGAATAGCGGCGTCCTGCTCCGTGGGAGGAGGAGCAAAAGCTCTCCGGATTTCCCTTTCCCATGACCACGTAGCTGTATGAGCCCATTGCCCCGGGAATCACTGCAAGTTCCCCGTTTCCGGCCCTCACAGCGCCTTTTCTGTGCACCCATACGTCCTTGTCATAGTGGTGCTCCAAAGCCGCATAATTGTGGTGGCAGTTGATATCATGGGAAAACTTAAGCTCAAGATCCGTATATTTTCCTATATATTTTTCCAACACGGATTTTGTGGCAAGCATCATCTTTTCCCTGTTTTCCTTTGCAAAATCCATGGATAGCTGCATCCAGTTTAGGTACTGTCTTCCCTCCCCGGTATCCACGGGCAGGAATGCCAGCCGGTATTCATCCGGCACATCGCTGTACCATCTCCTGTTTAACCCCCTTGCCTTAAAATGGAAGTAATCGCACACCGACTTTCCGATATGGCGGCTTCCGGAGTGGATCATCACGCACAGATATCCCTCGTCATCTGCCTGAAGCTCAATAAAATGATTGCCTCCGCCCAGGGTTCCGATCTGGTAAAATCCTGCTTCCAGCTGCCCTAACAGCTCTGCGTCCTCCTCGTATTTTTCCAGTTCATTAAAGGCATTTTCCATGGTATAACAGGGCATCTCCGTTTTGTGATGGGCAAATCCCACCGGTACATTCCTCATAATATCCCCTACCATGGCCTGGATAAGGGATCCGTTCCCTGTCATGATCTCCCTGATATCATCCACCTTGATATTGGTCTCAGTGTAAGCCATGCCGCAGCCAATATCCACTCCCACTGCATTAGGTATGATCACGCCGTCTGTGGCTATGACCCCTCCGATGGGCATTCCCATTCCCGCATGTGTATCTGGCATGAGGCAGACCCATTTATGAAGAAACGGCAGCTGTGACAGATGATATGCCTGCTCCTGACAGCTTTTTTCCAAGTCCTTGCGTTCCTCCAGCCATACCCTGACCGGGAATCTCATCTCTTCTTTTTCATACATCACAAACATATATCTCACATCCTTCCATGTATTTGTTTTGCTTTGGCGGACCAGCGCCATTACTTTTTATGTTTGTTCCTGATCACAGCCATATCATAACGTATTTTATATGGCAAATCATTTAAAAAAAGTTGCGAACTTCCATTTCTTCCATATATAATCATATTAATATTGCTTATGAGGTGGGTGCCATGGCTGAATTTCAGGAACTAATAAAGAATTTTGACAGAATCCGGGACTATATGCGCCAATTTTACATCTATGGCTTTAAGGTGAGAAATGATTTCCAGGACAAAAGCCCCAGGACCTATGACAATGAACGCAGACGAATTGAGAGCTGGCTCTCCGACTATACCCGGTCCGATTACACATCCAAGGGAAAGCATGTATATATCAATGTGGACAGCAAGTCCATTTCCCAGAATCCCCTGTATGCCGCCTGGAAGTCCAAAAGCTTTACGGATAATGACCTGATGCTCCACTTTTTTATCCTGGACCAGCTTGTTGACGCTCCTCAGGGCATGACTGCCTCCGCCCTCTGTGATGAGATATCCCGGGACTACGGCGTTGTCTTTGACATCCAGACCCTGAGACTTAAGCTGAAGGAATACGAAAGCCTCGGCATCCTCTGCTCTGAGAAATCCGGCCGGAACCTGGTCTACCGGCTGGTGCCGCTGCCACATAATCTGGCAGCTGATCCGCCGCATGGCCTGCCACATGATCTGCCCCCCGGCTTTACATCTGGGCTGTGGCCCGATCTCATAACCGCCGTGGAATTTTTCCAGGGCGCTGCCCCCTTTGGCTTTATCGGCAGTACGGTGCTGGACCGGGAGGACATGGGTAACCGCATGTTCCAATTTAAACATCAGTTTATTGTCCATACACTGGAGGACGGCATACTGGCCCAGCTCCTGGATGCCATCCATAGGCAGTGCTCCATTACATATGAAAATAAAAGCAGCCGCAGCAACGGGATCAGCACCCACAGCGGAATACCCCTTAAAATCTTTGTCAGCACCCAGACCGGCCGCAGGTATCTGTGCATGTATTTACCGGAAAACCGCAGGTTCAGCTGTGCCCGCCTGGATTCCATCCAGAAGGTAAATGTCCTGGAGCCATATGAAGCTTATGATAAGGTTCTGGCTGATCTGAACCAGAACATGGGGAAATGCTGGGGAGTGTCCTTTGGAAGCGGCAGAAGCCGCCTGGAAGAGATCTGCATCAAGCTTTATATTGATGAGGAAAAGGAACCTTACATCCTGAACCGCCTTTACAGGGAGGGACGCGGGGGAGAAGTCATGCGGATCCGTGAAAACCAGTACCTTTACACCGGCGTCTTTTTTGATACCAATGAAATGCTGTCCTGGGTCAAGACATTTACGGGAAGGATTCTGGACATACAGGGAACCAGCCAGTTTGCCATTGCAAAGATTACCCATGACTGGGAAAAGATGTATGAGATGTACTGCACAGAAGAGACAAAGGCAGGTGAAGAACATGGAACTGTTTGATAAAGTATACGGCTGCTACTACAACATTTTAAGGCATATGCTCACGGAAGCGGCATCCCGCCCCATTACCCGCAGGGAGATGGAGGATATCTGCAAAACCTACGGTTTTCAGGAGAGTTCCCTGGCCATTCTGCCAAGGATCGAGGATCATACCTGGCCTCTGTTCCAGGAGGAAACCCCCGGTATCTTCACCTCCCGGCTGCACGGAGCGCCTCCTTCCCTGCCCCTGACAACACTGCAGAAATCCTGGCTGAAATCGCTGATCTCAGATCCCCGACTCTCCCTTTTTCTGGATGACAAACAGCAGCGGGAACTGGAGCGCTGCCTGGAGCATGTCCCTCCCTTATATGACAACAGTGACTTCTATTATTTCGACCAATATAAAGACGGGGACCCTTACCACACGCCTGAGTACAGGGAACATTTCCATACCATACTCACGGCCATCAGGGAAAACAGGGTCCTGCTGGTTGCCTATGAGGGCAAAAAAATGCGCACCCACACCTATGAAGTGGCCCCTTACCAGCTCCAGTACTCCTCAAAGGACGACAAGTTCCGTCTGTGCTGCCTTATGCATTACCGGGGACATTTCTGTAAAGGAACCCTCTTAAACCTGGGTCGTATAAAAGACTGCCGTTTGTCCCCATCTTCCATACCGGATCATTCCAGGGACCTGCGGTTTAAGCCCGTACAAAAGGCTGCCGAGCCCGTCCTGCTGGAGATCAGCGGTGAGCGCAACTCTCTGGACCGGTGTATGCTCCACTTTGCCAACTATGAAAAACACACGGAATATGATGAGGAACAAAAATGCTGGCTCTGCTCCATCTATTACGACATGGCGGATGAAACCGAGCTGCTCATAGAGATTCTGTCCTTTGGACCCGTGGTCCGTGTTCTGGGACCCGGATCATTTGTACAGCAGATACAAAGACGTGTGAAAAGACAACATGAACTATTTTATGATACATTGGGTGACGAGAGTCATGCAGAAGCTTCCATATACAAATGCGGCTTCTGAAATATTGATAAAACAGGCAGCTGCTTACGGATCAGGCAGCTGCCGCTTTTTATGTCCAGATCAATGATACGTTCCCTATTCATTCCCGGCCTTCAGCCAGCGGACCATTTCATCCGCCAACATTTCCTTTGAAGTACTTTCAGGTTTATCTCCAGTAATATATCGATATGCTTCCACCCATTCTTCCATGGAATAGGAAGCTATATTTATTTTGCGAAGTGCATATAAAATATCTTCTGTGTAAAAGCTATTATGCAGGTCTGATAAATACTGGCAGCCAGATAAATATTGCAGTCTGGGCAACAGCCCCCCCTGGTTTTTATTTGACTCCATAGAAACTCCTATTCTGCTTTTCAGCATCTATATTTTCAAATTCCCCGGTGCAACCTATACATTGCAATTATATACGACATTTATCGTAAAATCAAGGAAATGCAACCTATTTATTGCACTATGGAGGGTGACATGGAACAAAAACTAAAGCAGGATCTAAGATTGGGACCCAACATCCGTAAATACCGCCTGCAATCTCACATGACCCAGGAGCAGGTAACCGCAAAAATGCAGCTCATGGGCATCAACATTTCACGCAGCATATACTCACAGATCGAAGGTGGGACTTATAATATCCGTGTATCCGAGCTTGCCGCAATGAAGGAAATATTTAAAGTAAATTATGATTCATTCTTTGAGGGGATCACCCTGAACACCAAAGAGAAATAGAGCCAAGATGCGTGCGAACAGGCCGCCTGTCAAATGACAGGCGGCCTGCTCCAAACACAAAGGATAAAGGTATTACCCACAATGGGTACGAATTATTTACCGTAGTATGCTTTCAGATACATTTCTTTGATCTCGCTCATCAGAGGATATCTTGGGTTGGCGCCGGTACACTGGTCATCAAATGCCTGTTCTACCATGTCATCCAGCCTGTCTAAGAAGTCCTTCTCGTCAATGCCGTAATCTTTGATGCAGGCCTTGATCCCGACCGTCTT
Organism: Clostridium sp. FS41; assembly: GCF_000954015.1. Classification (NCBI taxonomy): domain Bacteria; kingdom Bacillati; phylum Bacillota; class Clostridia; order Eubacteriales; family Clostridiaceae; genus Clostridium; species Clostridium sp. FS41. The sequence goes on along the minus strand of NZ_JYHN01000032.1, from coordinate 36,073 downwards.
CTTAAGTTCCTCAATCTTAAGGATCAGCTTCTTAACTGCTTCCGCATCATCCTTGGCCTGGATTCCGCAGAATCTTGCACACTCTGCATATCTTGCCTGGGTATGTGGATACTGGTACTGTGAGAAAGTACCCATCTTGCGTGGATTCTCAGCAGCGTTAAAATCCACTACCAGGGAAAGGAGCAGTGCGTTTGCAACGCCGTGTGGCAGGTGGTGGAATGCGCCCAGCTTATGTGCCATGGAGTGGCATACGCCCAGGAACGCGTTGGCAAATGCCATACCAGCCATACAGGAGGCATCGGCCATCTTCTGACGGGCCTCTACATTAGTTGGTTCATTGTAAGCAGTGGGCAGGTAATCAAACACGTTCTTCATTGCTTTCAGGGCAAGGCCGTCCGTGTAATCAGTAGCCATAACGGAAGCGTATGCCTCCAGTGAGTGCACCAGAACGTCCACGCCGGATGCGCTTGTCAGTCCTCTTGGCTGGCTCATCATATTATCCGTATCCACAATTGCCATGTTTGGCAGAAGTGCATAGTCTGCCAGCGGATACTTGATACCTGTCTCCTGATCTGTGATAACGGCAAATGGTGTAACCTCGGAACCAGTACCGGAGGAAGTCGGAACAGCGATAAAATATGCTTTCTCGCCCATTTTCGGGAATGTATATACACGTTTCCTGATATCGATGAAACGCATTGCCATGTCCATGAAGTCCACTTCCGGATGCTCATACAGAACCCACATGATCTTGGCAGCATCCATTGCGGAACCGCCGCCCATTGCGATGATCACATCAGGCTCAAAGTCTCTCATAAGCTTTGCGCCGGCCTGTGCATTGGCCAGGGTCGGATCCGGCTGTACATCGGAGAATACAGTATAGGTAAGTCCCATCTCATTAAGACGGTCTGTAATCACATGCGTATATCCATTCTTATACAGGAAGGAGTCTGTTACGATAAATGCCCTCTTCTTGCCCATTACATCCTTAAGCTCATTTAATGCCACAGGCAGACAGCCCTTCTTAAAGTATACCTTCTCAGGCGCACGGAACCACAGCATGTTCTCTCTCCTTTCAGCAACGGTCTTTATATTCAGTAAATGCTTTACACCAACGTTCTCAGATACGGAGTTTCCGCCCCAGGAGCCGCAGCCCAGTGTTAAGGAAGGAGCCAGCTTAAAGTTGTACAGGTCACCGATGCCGCCGTGGGAAGATGGAGTGTTGATGACAATACGGCAGGTCTTCATCCTTGAAGCATGCTTCATGATCTTCTCTTCCTCGTTCACATTCACGTACAGGGAAGCGGTATGACCGTATCCGCCGTCTGCTACCAGACGCTCTGCCTTATCCAGCGCCTCGTCAAATGTCTTTGCCTTGTACATAGCCAGTACAGGAGACAGCTTCTCATGAGCAAACTCCTCGCTGATATCCACGGACTCAACCTCACCGATGAGGATCTTGGTATCTTCCGGTACCTCCACTCCTGCCAGCTTGGCAATGGTTGCTGCCTTCTGTCCAACGATCTTGGCATTGAGGGCGCCGTTTACAAGAATGGTCTTGCGGACCTTCTCGATCTCACCCGGCTTTAAGAAATAGCAGCCTCTGTATTCAAATTCGTTTCTTACATCATTATAGATGGACTCCAGAACAGTTACAGACTGCTCGGAAGCACAGATCATACCATTGTCAAATGTCTTGGAGTGGATAATGGAGTTAACCGCCATCCTGATATCAGCCGTGTCATCAATGATAACTGGTGTATTGCCTGCGCCAACGCCCAATGCAGGTTTTCCTGAGGAGTAAGCGGCCTTAACCATTCCAGGTCCTCCTGTTGCCAGGATCAGGTCAGCATCCCTCATAACCTCGTTGGTCAGTTCCAGTGAAGGCACATCGATCCATCCAATAATACCCTCCGGCGCACCGGCCTTGACTGCTGCGTCCAGAACCACCTTAGCTGCCGCAATGGTGCATCCCTTTGCGCGTGGATGTGGGGAAATAATGATCGCGTTACGTGTCTTAAGAGCGATCAGGGTTTTAAAAATAGCGGTGGATGTGGGGTTGGTCGTGGGGATAACTGCTGCAATCAGACCGATCGGCTCAGCGATCTTCTTGATCCCGTACTCCTTATCTTCCTCGATCACACCAACTGTCTTGGTATCCTTATAAGCGTTGTAAATGTACTCTGCCGCGTAGTTGTTCTTAATAACCTTGTCTTCCACAATGCCCATGCCAGTCTCTGCAACTGCCATCTTGGCCAGAGGAAGACGCATCTTGTCTGCCGCGCTTGCTGCTGCAAAGAAGATCTTATCTACCTGCTCCTGTGTATAGGTAGAAAAAACTTTCTGCGCTTCACGCATAGCGTTCATTTTTGCGTTCAGTCCGTCCACGCTGTCGATGATTTCCGGAACAACCTGATCGATTTTTTTTGCCATTTCCTTTTCCTCCATTTTTCCTTGTGTTTGTGGTACACTTAGGCTGTACCTGCCTGTTAGGTCTAGGTAATTTTCACTATTGATAATTAATTAACAATCTCACTGTTTGCATTATAAACCTTCGTTAAAATTATGTCAATATATATTTTAAATATTTTTGACTTTTAATCATTTCACACCGGATCATCCTATATATCACTCTATGTATCGTTAAAATTAAATCAAAAAAACGGCAAGAAAAAAGAGAAACAGCCCCGGATCTTCCCGATCCAAAACTGTTCCCCTTCTATATAAAGAATCCACATAAAAAATACTTCTATTGCATTTTATTTTACAGGATAAAATCCTGTGGGCGCCTCACTGAGGTTGATCATAATATTTTTCATCTGGGTATAGTGCTCCAGCATCACCTTGTGGGTTTCGCGTCCAATGCCTGATGCCTTATATCCTCCAAAGGGCGCCCCCTCCGGGATGGCATTATAGGTATTTACCCACATACGCCCTGTCTCGATTGCCCTGGATACCCGCAGGGCCCTGTTGATATCCCTGGTCCATACAGCCCCTCCAAGGCCGTATTCACTGTCATTGGCCATTTGGACCACTTCATCCTCTGTCCGGAATTTCAGGATGCAGGCAACAGGTCCGAAGATTTCTTCCTGAGCCACCCTCATATGGTTTGTGACATTTCCAAGAAGGGTTGGTTTGAGGAAGCAGCCGTTTTCCAATCCCTCAGTCTTTAGCTGCTGTCCTCCGCAGAGCACGCTGGCACCTTCTGATTCTCCCACTTCTATGTACTTAAGGATCTTTTCCATCTGGGCCTTGCTGATCTGGCTTCCCATCTGGGTATCCGCTTCCCATGGAAGACCTACCTTGACCTGGTCAAAGCGCTTTACAGCCTCTTCCACAAACCGGTCATATATGCTTTCCTGGACAAAGACCCTGGAACCCGCGCAGCAGACCTGGCCCTGGTTAAAGAGGATTCCCATCTGCAGGCCGTCCATTGCCATTTCCCAATTGCAGTCCTCAAAGAAAATATTAGCCGACTTTCCCCCTAATTCCAGTGTGGAGGGGATCAGCCTCTGGGCAGCTGCCAGGGCAACGTTCCTGCCCACTTCCGTGGAGCCTGTAAATGCCAGCTTTCTAAAGCCCTTGTGCTCCAGCATATACTGGCCGGACTTGGACCCTGAACCGGTGATCACATTAAACACGCCTGCGGGCAGCACATCCTGGATCAGTTTTGCAAACTCCAGGACGCTTAAGGGCGTGGCGCTGGATGACTTAAACACGGTACAGCACCCGCTTGCAAGCACGGGAGCCAGTTTCCAGGCCGCCATAAGAAACGGGAAGTTCCACGGCACGATCTGTCCCACCACACCGATGGGTTCCCTGAGGATCAGGCTTAAGGTGCTCTCCCCAAGCATGTTGGCGCTGCCCTCATCTGCCATGATGCAGCCGGCAAAATACCGGAAATGCTGGGCGGACATAGGGATATCCACAGCCATGGTCTCCCTGATGGGCTTTCCGTTATCCAGCGATTCAACCATTGCCAGGTGTTCCTGGTTCGCGTCAATGATATCCGCAATCTTGTTTAGGATCACAGCCCTCTCATTGACCGTTACATGCTTCCAGGATTCAAACGCCTTCCAGGCCGCCTTCACTGCCTCATCCACATCCTCCCTGGTAGCTTCCGCGCACTCTGCCAGGACACTTCCGTCCGCCGGGCAGATGGTCTTAAATGTTTTTTTGTCGGAAGCATCCTTCCACTGGCCCCCGATCAACAACTGGTATCTCTCCTGCAGCCCTACATTATGCATAATAAATTCTCCTCTCAACACTTGGTACAGTATTCAGGCGGGCTTTTTGGGCACAAAAAAAACATGTATCTTAAAGCCAGCCTAAAACCGCCCTAAAACACCATGTTTCCAGAAAAACCTTCCTTGCCGGAAGATTAATACGGTTGTGTTACCCCTCTGGCCACTATGATATATCATGGGACAGGTAATAGTCAACAAAAATCTTTTATTTAACAAACTTTTATTGTTAACATTGCCTTAACACCAGGGCGCGCCTGATGGTCTTCCTCCGGCACGCCCTGACAGAGCCTATTCCCCAACGTAGGCCTGGCGGTAAATTTCAATGACCTGTTCCCTGGTTGCAGTCCTTGGATTGGTCAGCTGGCATACGTCCTTTTTAGCGTTATCCGCCATGATGCCAAAGTCCTCTTCCCTTACTCCCAGCTGCTTTAGATCCGATGGGATCTCCAGCTGCCTGCTCAGCTTCTTAATGGCTTCAATGGCCTTTTCCGCCGCACATGTAACGGAAATCCCCTCCACCTGAACACCCATTGCCTGGGCCACATCCCTGAAGCGGTTCATGTTGCCGATCAGGTTATAGCTCTCAACATAGGGCAGAAGAATGGCGTTGCAGACACCGTGGGGCAGATTATAAAAGCCGCCCAGCTGATGAGCCATGGCATGGACATAACCCAATGACGCATTGTTAAATGCAATGCCCGCCAGGTACTGGGCATACGCCATCTTATCCCTGGCCTTCATGTAATTTCCATTGGCCACCGCCTTGGGAAGGTAATGGGCGATCATCTTGATGGACATAATGGCTGCAGCATCTGTCAGAGGGTTGGCGTCCGTGGACACATATGCCTCAATGGCGTGGGTCAATGCATCCATTCCCGTGGAGGCAGTCAGAGCCGGCGGCATACCTTTCATAAGCTCCGGGTCATTGATGGCGATTTGTGGTGTAACCCTCCAGTCCACAATGGCCATCTTCACCTTGCGTGAGGTATCCGTGATAATACAGAACCTGGTAATCTCTGATGCGGTTCCCGCAGTGGTGTTGACCGCCATAAGAGGAACCATGGGGTTGGAGGATTTATCAACGCCTTCAAAATCAGCAATCTTTCCACCGTTGGCAGCCACCAGGCCGATTCCCTTTGCGCAGTCGTGGGAGGAACCGCCTCCCAGGGAAATGATGGAATCACACTGGTTTTCCTGGTAAAATACTGCTCCTGCCTCCACGTTTTTATCCGTTGGATTGGGCTCGGCTCCTGCAAAAATACTGGCTTCCACCCCTGCCTTTTTAAGGATCTCCTGTACCCGGTCGGCCATTCCGATCTTTCCCAGATATTTGTCCGTGACAATCAGACATTTTTTTGCCCCTAAACTCTTAACTAACTCTCCTGCCTCCTGAACCGCTCCCTCACCAAAAACATTCCGTGTTGGTAAAAAATAATATGTAGACACACTGCTACCCCCTTATGGTTATAATTGCATCCCATCTCATCTGCCATTAGCAGGACGGGTGCTCTAATGCTGATTATAGCCAGGGAATTTATTCTGTCAATTAAAATATATATTTAACATTTATTTGATAATTATTAGATTTATCTCGATTTATAATTAACATTTTTTATATAATTTTGCTTGTTAAGATTTTTTAACATGTTGTCTGTGATTATCCTGTGTTTAAAAAATTGCTACATTATTAGTTGGAAAAATGTGACGGCGAACTTCCCGTAAGATCGCTCCATGTGCCTGTGATGCCATCCAATGTATTGAGAGTCTCACAGCGCCAGATATGTTATAGTTTTAACATATTGAAGACAAATTTTTTTAGAATATAAAAATAATATTTTTTAAAAGCCGTAAAACTTTGAATATATTTTAACAATATTTCAAAATTCTACAGCTTTTTTTCAAGCATACAGGGTGGTATTTACCTTGTACCCCTTAAATAAAATTAGAAAATTGATAAAAAACACTTATATGTGAATGAATTAACACATCTAAGTCACCTAATCTTTTTCTGTTTTTGTGAACATCCATCTTCGGCTATATGCCCGGATCCATTACCATGGTATCCAACAACTCCAAAATTAAGATCAGATCCCTTGCAATGTGGAACGGATCTTTGACCGGAAGTGCTACCACCTTGTCCTGAGGGCTTCCTTCCCGCTTGCAGATCTGTTTCCACTCCCTCACCTCAGGGTCTTGATTGGGAAATGTCCGGAAGGTGTAAGAAAATACTTTTTCATGCCACTCCAGAAACTGCGTTTTTCCAGTACGGTGATAGCACAGCAATGTGGTGTACAGTGCTTCCGCATGGACCCACCACAGCTTATCTCCCCACCCTTCCAAAACCTGCCGCTCCACAGGTTCCGTGATAACGGTATCCGACCGCGCAAAGGTTTGGGGCTTCATTTTCCCAGGCATGTCCGTATATGTCTCCCTGGGCATACCTGTATGCATATCCCCAGGAGGGCCGCCCTCCACCGAGCTATAGTGAAGAATTCCGCCAAATTCCTTGTCCCATCCAATATTCAGCGCCTGCTCGGTGATATGAGCGATCCGTTCCACCATTTCCTCCCGCCCAAGCAAATCTGCAGCATCCATCATAAACCACATGTCCTCAATGGTATGTCCCGGATTGGCATGCTGACCCAGCACCCCCTTCACCTGGCTGTTGTCTGCGGCGATCACCTCGTGTATTACATCCTTCTCATCTGTAAAATGGTATAAAATGTCATCTACAAATACGCGCAGGTGTTCCCTCAGCGTGTCACGGTACCCCGGGTCCAAATGTTCGGCAGCCGTATACAGTTCTCTGGTCACGTTGGAGAGGATCATGGGAATACCATGGGCCCGATAGCAGCTTGACAGCGGGTACGGCAGGGTATTGAATGTTCCGGTTCCGATCCGATCCAGAATGGATTCATAGAGCTGTTTTCCAAATCCGTACGCCTCCGGGTCACCGGCAGCTGCAGCGTAACCGGCCATGGCCAGCACTACAAAACAATCCGCGTAAATACTCATATCCAGAGGCTCCCACCCCTCAACATGCTTGGGAGTACCGTCCCGCTCCATCAGATAAACACAGCGCACATCCTTTGGCCCCATCAGGCTGTGTTTGATCAAGAAATCTCTTCCCACCTTTGCCAGCCGTATAAATTCATTTCTCTGGGATTGGGAAAAAATTCTCGTTTTTGTATTGGCCAGACGTGAAAACAGCCACACAAAACGTCCCTGGCTCCAGGTATATTTGTCATAACTCAGCAGACGCTCCCCTGTATTGTCAAAGCAGTTCACATATCCGCCGTGCTCTTTATCCAGACACCTGGGCAGCCAAAAGGCTAAAATATGGTTGGTCAATTCATTTTCGTAAAAGCCTTTTAGGCGCAGCAGCTCATTCCGATTCATCATTTACCTCATTTCCCGGACTCAAAGGAGCCGTATACAACATTCCCCCGCACCATGGCAGCGCTGATACGTATGTCCTCATCAAAGCAGATCAGATTGGCGGTTTTTCCCGGCATGATGCTTCCCACCTGATTCCCTATCCCCATGATTGCAGCCGGTGTCAGACTCATCATACGTACACAGTCCCACAACGGCACCCTGGCCTGACGGTACATCACCCGTACCAGCCGGTCGTCCGTAGCAATACTTCCTGCAAACGCCATGCGGTCCGGCATTTTTGCAACATCATCCTCAATAATCACCCTCTGCCCGTTTTTTAGGCTGCCCAGCACAGACTCCTTCACATTCTGCCCGGCACAGCGCATGGAGTCACAGGTCAGCGCCATTTTGCCCGGCCCCTTGATCCGATACACCATCTCCAGGATTTCTGCCGGCAAATGACATCCGTCAGCAATTACCTCCACGGTCAGATCATCAATGCAGAACGCACTTTCGATCAGGCCAGGATAGCGGAAGCCACCCTTTCTCACCATACCGGACATGGCGGAATAGAGGTGCGTCACATGGCTGATTCCATTGTGGTATGCCTCCAGGACCTGGCTGTACTCCGCATCCGTATGGCCCATGGAAGGCACAATTCCATGATCGATCAGACAGCGGGCAAACTCCATGGCTCCCGGCAGTTCCGGTGCCAGGGTCCATCGGGAGATCGCGCCTTCTCCGTAGAAGATAAACTCTTCGTACTCCTCCCGCCGGGGATTACGGATGTATCTCTCGTCAATCGCTCCCTTCTGCTTAGGATTCAGATAAGGTCCCTCCATATGAAGACCCGGCAGTTCCGGGCCGTCCGTCATAATACGCCGGGCGGATCGAAGCCCATCAATACTGTTAAAAATCTCCTCCCGTCTGGCGGCCAGGGTGGTGGGAAACAGCGTGGTGGTACCGTGCTGCAAATGGGTTCTTGCCGCTGTTATTACTGCCTCTGCGGTGCCGTCCATAAAGTCGCAGCCTCCGGCACCATGACTATGTATTTCCACAAACCCAGGGGATAAATATTTCCCCCTCAGGTCAAATACCTGATCCCCACGGTTGACCTGTGGAAATCCTGTTCCCGCTGCCTGGATCTTATGCCCCTCCACTGTGACAAATCCCTGCTCAATACGATCCGGATAGATTAATGCAGCATTAACAAAATGTACACTCATGGATAACCTCCCATCGCTCAGATACTACAACACATAGTTTGCAGACTCGCGATCCAGATACAGGACCGCATCCCTGTGGGTAGTCAGAATGCTGGCCGGGCAGCGCTCAGATACCTGCCCGTCCAGCATATCCCGCACAGCCTCAGCCTTAGTCGCTGCGGGCACGCTGCAGACCATTGATCCCGCCGCCATAAGCCCCGGGATCGTCACTGTTACAGCGTGGGTGGGCACCTGGCAAAGTTCCTTAAAGCATCCGTCATGGACTTGTTGTTCTCGGCATTTTTCCTCCAGCTTCACCACTTTAGCCATTACCGGGTCACGGAAGTCTGCTACCGGAGGATCATTAAAGGCCAGATGCCCGCTCTCTCCCACCCCCAGCAGGCAGATGTCTGCTGGATTTTTTTCCAGAAGCCTGCTGTAGCGGAGCGCCTCCGCATCAGGATTATCAGTATTCCCATTAATCAGATTGATGGAGCGAAACGGAAGGAGGTCAAATACCATGCGTTTTAAGTAATTGCAAAATCCCGCCGGATGCCCCGGGTCCAGGCCTACATATTCGTCCATATGGTAAGCGTTGACACGCGTCCAGTCAATTCCATCTGCATTTACCAGTGTTTTTAATGTCTCATTTTGAGAGGGCGCGGCTGCAAAGATCACATTGACCACTTCTTTATCTCCAAGCAGGTCCCGGATACGTCTGGCAGCCTGTTCCCCTGCCTTACGGCCCATGGCCTCACGTGTATCAAATACCATAATGTGAAGCCGGCCCGTATAATAGTCTTTTAACATTGTCATCTCGTTTCTCCTTCATCATTCATATAAAAATGCATCTGCCCCGCCGCTCATAGCCGCTACCCGGCAATCCTCGTACTCTGCCACCGCGTCATCCACTGCCTGCTGGAGAGCGGACAGGGGATAATATTTACATCCGCATTGTGCCATCTGCTCTGCAGTGACCCCTCCTCCCACTACCACCAGCTTCCGGCGGCGGCGCATCTTGGACATGCTGTTTCCAACTGCAATCGCTAACCGGTCACCGGGAATCTCTTCCCCGGCAATACAGGCCCGCACAATATCATCTCCATCGTCCCGGGACATGTATTCCGGATATTCCGGATGGGGGCCAATCCCCTCATGGTTGGGGCTGATCATGATTATGGTTCCGCCTCTATCCCCCTTTAAAGCCGGCTCTGCCCCATACATGGCTTTGGGAGACTGCCAGAAATCCTGGTCCGCGGGATGAGAACTGACGATCACTACATCTGCTTTTTCAGTAACCTTACTTCCCAGGATCGTCCTGCCGATCCTGACCCCCTCCCGGTGAGCCTTTATGTAATCGCCGGCAACCACCCTGCAAAGTTTCAGCTCCGGGGTCAGTATGGTATTGATGATAAAATCAAGACCGATACGCCTTACCCAGCCCTCCATCATATCCCGGATAGGCGTGGTATTCCGGCCAAACATATTTTCATCATACAGACTGGCCTTTAAGTGAAAATATGAGACTGTATCTTCTCCTGCCACACCGGGAAAGATGATTTTCCCTCCCCCTCCCCAGCCCATCACCGGATGGGGGACAAGGTTTCCCACCCCGATACGCACCTGCGCATCCATGATAGCGCTGGTAGCCATAAGGGGCGCCCCCTCCTCCGTGTCACCAATATAAACCAGATGTTCCGGGTCCCTGAATTCTGAATTCATGACAGGGTAGGTATCATAGATCGTATCTCCCACCCGTTCACGCATCTCTTCCTCGGTCATATAACGATGACTGCCCAGAGCGATCACAATTTTAATGTGTTCCGGCCTGGCCCCGCAATCTGTAAGCTTTTCCATGAGCACAGGCAGAATGGTGCTGATGGGTGTAGGGCGGGAACCATCGTCCACGATCACGGCAATCTTCTGATCCGGTGAAATGATGTCCTCCAGCCCTCTGCCGCCGGTCGGATGCTCAATGGCATACCGGATTTCCTGTTCCGGATATTCGGCCGGCTGTGCCTTTGGCGGATCGATCATACCGATAAAGCATTGGTCCGGTACTTCCATTTCCACCATCTCATTTCCATAAGGAAGACTGATCATCATAGCCCAATACCTCTCTTTTTCATTACTGCTTTACGGATCAGTTCCATCCGTTCCCGATACTGCTCATCCGTCAGTATGATCTTATCCTTTTCTTCGGGGAACAGCACAAAGGGACCTCCCCAGCCCAGCCTGCCCTTATACTTGGGGCAGAGCGTGTAGTGTACATGGGTCACCTCATCGCCGTAAATTGCATAATTGATCTTGTCGGCCCCAAACAGATCTTTGATGGTCCAAGCCAAGGCACAGACATCATCCATGTACTCATCCCGCTCTGCTTTAGGAATCTCAAACAACTCGCTGTAGTGATCCCGGAACATGATGGTACAGCGGCCGGCCAGTGTCTGATCCTTACACAGAAACACACTGGAGGCCTTTAAGTCGCAGATTTTAAACAGCAGGCTGCGAAACCCCTTGTCCTGATCACAATAGTAGCATCCTTTTATATCTTCCATTACAAATACCCTCTCTTTTATTTAATTGCTCCTGCTGTGTGGTCCCCGGTAATATAATTGCGGATACAGATAAACAGGATCACCAGCGGCACGGTGGTATACATAGCTCCGGCCATCACATAATGCCAGGGGATCCCCACCGCCGGATTATTCTTTAAAATTTCATAAAGGCTGACTATGATCGGCTTTTTCTCCGTTGTTGAGATAAATGTGAATGCAAATAAAAATTCATTCCATGTCCTGGTAAAGGCAAATATAACCGCTACCGCGATTCCGGTACTGGACACCGGTAAAAATATTCTGGTCATTACCATAAAAGGACTGCATCCATCGATCTTAGCTGCCTCCACCACCTCTTTGGGCACTCCGTCAAAGGTGGCTTTCAACATAAGAACGATAAATGCCAGATTAAAGGTAGTGTTCATAAGTACCAGGCTAAACCAGCTGTCGATCAATCCCAGCCTGTTCATCATGGTGTACAGAGGAATGATGACAATGACCGGTGCAAACATCTGGCTTACCAGGACCAGATAATATATCTGCTTTTTGAAGTAAAAATCCAAGCATGAAAATGCATAGGATGCCGGTATGGCGATTACCATGATCAGGGAGATCGTCAGGCCGGTAATGATCAGGCTTGCCTTGAAGCCGTTTAAAATATGCATTTTCTCAAATACCTGCACATAATTCTCAAAGGCAAAGGTCTTGGGGATCCAGGTTACAGGCATGGTAAACACATCATTGGCCTTTTTTAAAGACACGGAGATCATGGCTGCCACCGGGAACATCAGAACCACGATAATTAAGAGCACCAGCAGGACAAACAGAAGCTTTTTGATATTTTTTTTAGTTCTGTATTTATTCATACCGCGTATCCTCCCCTTTGGAATTTACATAGAGCACTGCAAATACAGACAGGATCAAAAAGCTGACCACGCTGATTGCTGCTGAATAGCCCCGGTTATTAAATTGGAACGCATTCTGATATATAAAATTCACCATTATGGAAGATGAATTGGCCGGGCCGCCCTGGGTCATCATATAAATGACATCAAAGGTGTTAAACGCCCAGATCCCAATGAGCAGTCCCAATGTCCGCACCGAAGAAGTGATCAGCGGCAGTGTAATTGAAAAAAACTGCTGTCTGCCGTTTGCCCCGTCTATTCTGGCCGCCTCGTAGATATAGGAGGGGATCGAATACATAGTGGACAGGATATTAAGGGCGCAGAAGGGCGCTACTGCCCAGATGTTGACGATCATTACTGCAATCAGCGATGTCTTTGAGTTTCCCAGAAAGTCCATGGGCAATCCCAGAATGTGCGTGTCCATTAAGAACTGAGTAATATGTCCGAACATGGGATTATACATCAGACGCCAAATCATGCAGGAAACCGCTGCCGGCATTGCGTAGGGGATCAGCATGATCGCTGTCATCATTTTTTTACCCAAGAATTTTTTGTACAGAATCAGGGCCATGAAAAGTCCCAGAAGCAGTTTGAATGCCACCCCTACAAATACCCACAAAAATGTATTCTTAAACATGCGCGGTGTATCCGGGTTGGCAAACAGGTCCGCAAAGTTCTGCAGACCTACAAAGATCATGCTTCCATTTACCTTCCGCTCAAAAAAAGACATGTAAAATACCTGTGTGATTGGGTACAGAATAAACAGGAGAAAAATCGCGAGCATGGGAAGAACGTATAATAGATTAACCGCCCTGTCGTGCTTTTCCTTTTTCGAGAAACCATTCATTGTCCATCTCCCTCATCTAAAAAAGCGGACGGGGAAGGAAACCGCCCGCTGATTCTATTGTCATTGTTTTGCCAGTAATTCATCCACCTGATCGCCGGCCAGTTCCATAGCCTGTGCCGGGCTGATCTCTCCCATAACAGCTTTGGTAACCGCATCCGCCATGGCCTTTTGTACCTCTTCCCAGCATGTGATAGACGGCTTAAATTTTGCCATGGACTCCATTGCTGCAAATGGGGCTACCATCACATTGGCAGGATCCGTAAACTCCGGAATCTCCTTAAAGTAACTCTGCTGATTGGGAACAAAACCGGACTGATTGATCACCTGTCCCTGGTACTTAGCAGTATGCCAGAATTCCAGCCATTTTGCCGCCGCCTCCTGGTTACCGGTATTAAACACCAGGTCTATGTCCATGACACCCAGAGAATACCTGGAACCGGAAGGTCCTGCCAACGGCTCTGTAATCTCAGCCCAGCTGTAATCCTCACCAGCCTCCTTAAGAGCTGCCAACCCCTGGGCATTGTGGAAATAAGCCGCTGCTATCTGTGTTGTAAAGTTGTTTTGGGTACTGTTGATATCCGCCTGTCCATAGTCCGGAACAGCGTATTTTGCAAGGTCCACATACATTTGCAGCGCCGCTATCCCATTTTCATTGTTAAATCCATTTGCGGTTCCATCTGCATTCATCACATCTGCATCATAAGCCCAGAGAATGGGAAGGAAGCAGTCCAGCGTATTTTTAGGATGCCCTGCCACCATGGTGTATGCGTATTTGCCTGAGGAGGGATCGGTCAGCTTTTCCCCGTCCGCCAGAAATTCCTCCCAGGTAGTCGGAATCTTTTCAATGCCGGATTCTTCCATTCTGTTTTTGTTAAACAGCATTCCGCGGATGGACATGTATGACGGCATGGCCCAAAGTTCATCACCCACAGAACACACCTCCAAGGCTGCCGGTGAAAAGTCATCATAGAGTTCCTTGCTGATCAAGTCGTTAATAGCTACCGTGTATCCAGCCTCCCGAAACTGCTGAGTCCAGGAAGAAAAGCCATACATGGCATCCGGCATATTGCCTCCCTCTGCCAAGGTCAGTATTTTCTGGTACGCATCACTGTAAGCCCAACTCTCCAGCTTTACCTCAATGCCGGTCTCGCTTTTAAACGCTTCGGCGGCCTCCTTCAGAAGTTCCATACCCGTATCCCCCAGGGTGACATAGGTAATGGTCGTGCCATCCCCTGCCTTTGGTGCTTCAGTACCCGCATCATTCCCGCTGTTTGACTGCGCTCCATTGGCAGGCGCTGCCGTATCGGCCGGAGCCGGATTTCCGGAAGAACAACCGCCCAGAGCGGACAGCATGGCTACGGAAAGTATCACAGAAACACATTTCTTTAGTTTTCTCATAGGTTACTTCCTCCCATCATTTTTAATGACTTTATTATACAGGGTTTCCCTTTCATTGTATTTACATTTTTTAGGTCAGTTTTTTACATGTTTAGAATATATTTTCTATAAGTTGTATATTTTTTAATCATATTTTCCCATATTTTATGTAATATTTGAAAAATATAACTTAATATGATATAATCATCATATGAATGAAAGCGCATAGATAATGTCTGTAGGAGGTGTTTGTATGGTTGTTCAGCGCACAAAACTTTCCGATCAGGTGGCGGATCAGCTTCGCTCCATGATTACCGGGAAACAGTACCGTCCGGGCGAAAAACTTCCAGTGGAGGCTGAGCTGGCAGCCCAGTTTGGAGTCAGCCGCATCACTGTCCGGGAGGCGATGCACAAGCTGGATATCATGGGTATTGTGGATGTGCGCCAGGGCGCCGGAACCTTTGTGCGTGAGATCACCCCCAATGCCTACATAAAAACACTGCTTCCCATGCTGTCCATGGACAACAACAGCCTAAAGGACATTTTTGAGATACGCCAGATCATTGAGTGCAAATCCGCGGAATTGGCTGCATTAAATGCCACCCCCGAGGACCTGGCCCAGGTAAAGCTGCCCTTGTCCAAGATGGCGGAGACTGCACGCACGGGAAAACTCCGGCAGTATAACGAGTTGGATGTGCAGTTTCACTATGCAGTTGCCAAATGCACCCATAACCAGATTTTGATCACCATCCAGGAGCTGTTGAGCGACCTGGTGGAGGGTTCCATCAGCATGGGGATCACACCATTAAACGCACTGGAACACTCTGTGATCTTTCACCGCAAGATTTATGAGGCCATTGCCAAACACGACAGTATCAGTGCCGCAGGCCTGATGAACGCCCACATTGAAGGCGGAGTCAATTATGCCAAGAATATCATGCAGGATAACTACGGAAAGGAGCAGCCATGATACAGGACATCCGCCTGGTAGGCTATGATTTTCTGGACAAGCCGCTTCTGCCCATGGCTATGCAACGTCAATTCCACCTGTTTTATGTATTTGATGGCAGCGGTGTTCTGATTGTGGACAGCAGCAGCTATACCTGCTCCAGGGACAGCCTATTCCTTTTTCCCTCCTTGGAGGTGGCTATACCAACCCCAGCAAGCCGCTCCTCCCTGACAATTCTTCATATAACCTTTACTTGTGCCTCCCCTGACATGGACAGGGAGTTTACGCTGCTGCCCAGGCTCCTTCCTTTTTCCGCTGAGAATCGCAGCCTGTTAATGGAAATTCTGCATGAATGCATCCTTAAGCGGCCCATATATGAAGACCTGTGTTCCCTGTATCTGGAGCAGCTTCTGATTCCCCTGGCTGCAGCCGCATATCGGGAATGTCAAACTGATTCCCACTTTCCAAGGATATCCAGACAGCCCGAAGGACCCTTGTCCGAAGCCTGTTTATACATTGATCGTCATCTAAGTGAGGACTTATCCTCGGACATACTGTGTGAAGCCTGCCGCATAAATGCACGCCAGCTCAACAGCCTTTTTAAGAAGACGTTCCATCAGTCCACTATTGAGTACATAGGGAACCGCCGTCTGGCCCGGGCCCGGGAGCTGCTGTGCTTTTCTCAGCTCTCCATCACCCAGATTGCCGAGTACACCGGCTTTAAGTCCGTCCACTACTTCAGCCGCGTTTTCAAAGAAAAGGAGGGCATTCCGCCGGGCGAATACAAAAAGCGGATTGCCCGTTCCCTCACCCTCTGACTTTCTCACTCACAGAATCATTTTATAAAGACAATAACAGGAATAAATACATAACCGAAGGAGGCATTACACTCTATTGGTGCAATGCCTCCTTATCTCGTTTATACCTATCCAGTATTATTCAATCCCACTGTTTACAGATAAGATCTCAGCAGCTCAACCTTATCCAGCTTCTCCCACGGCAGATCCAGGTCATTACGTCCAAAATGTCCGTAAGCAGCGGTCTGCTTGTAGATCGGACGGCGCAGATCCAGCATCTTAATAATGCCGGCCGGACGCAGGTCAAAGTTGGAGCGGATGATCTCCACCAGCTTCTCATTTCCCAGTTTTCCTGTTCCGTAAGTATCCACCATAACAGAGGTTGGATGTGCCACACCAATGGCATAGGACAGCTGGATCTCACACTTGTCGGCCAGTCCGGCTGCCACGATATTCTTGGCCACATACCGGGCCGCATAGGCTGCGGAACGGTCCACCTTAGTACAATCCTTGCCGGAAAACGCGCCGCCGCCGTGGCGTGCGTATCCGCCGTAAGTATCTACAATGATCTTACGTCCGGTAAGGCCGCTGTCTCCCTGCGGGCCGCCGATCACAAAACGTCCGGTGGGATTGATGAAAAACTTGGTATTCTCATCCACCATATCCTGGGGAAGGATCTGGTCAAAAATGTATTTCTTTACATCTGCGTGGATCTGCTCCTGGGTAATACTCTCGTCATGCTGGGTGGAAAGCACCACTGCATCCAGGCGCACCGGCTTATCATTCTCATCATACTCCACCGTAACCTGGGACTTTCCGTCCGGGCGGAGATAGCTGAGAGTGCCGTTCTTTCTCACCTCGGTCAGGCGTTTGGTCAGCTTGTGTGCCAGGGAAATGGCATATGGCATGTACTCTTCCGTCTCATTGGTGGCAAAACCAAACATCATGCCCTGGTCGCCTGCACCAATGGCATCCAGCTCCTCATCAGACATCCTGTTCTCCTTTGCTTCCAAGGCCTTATTCACCCCAAGTGCAATATCCTGTGACTGATCATCAATGGCAGTGATCACGCCGCAGGTGTCGCAGTCAAATCCGTATTTTGCACGGTCATATCCAATCTCCCTGACTGTCTCACGGACAATCTTCTGGATATCCACATATGCATTGGTTGTGATCTCTCCCATGACCAGCACCAGGCCGGTTGTGGTAGCTGTCTCACATGCCACACGGCTCATGGGATCCTGGGCCATCAGCGCGTCCAGGATCGCGTCTGAGATGGCATCGCACATTTTATCCGGATGTCCTTCGGTCACGGATTCAGATGTAAAAAGTCGTCTTTCCATAATAATCGTTTCTCCTTTTCATTCAAACAAATATTAATAGGTTTTGCAACATTTCTCCCGATGATCGGAAAATTACAAAAAATAAAGTCCGCAGCAATTGCGGACTTGAAAATATCATTAAATCTTCAAATCCTCTTATTGCTCGATTAAGCTTGCGCAATGCGCACGCTCCTCGCTCAGGCTGGCACCTTCCGGCCCTTTTGCATGCCATCAGACAAACTCTGACATACTCAACCGGGGTTGCCGTGACTTCACAGGTCCTTTGTACCTCCATCACTCTGAATAAGGGATATATATTTATTTACGAACTTTTTAATTGTAAAAGATGTTACCTTCCATATAGTAATGCATTTGCACATGCATGTCAACACCTTATTGTGATATATTTTATCAGCGCCTTTAATATTGGGGGCGGGGGGCTTGCTTTCTATGGTGGATAATTTCCCCAAAAGGCGTACGGTTCATTTTCTGCCGCAGTTCTTCCCGTATCTCCCCCATATTACAAAGCACCGGTCTTTTATCTCTTACCAGGCAGCTGCCCGCCACATACACATCCCTTACATTATCTGCCCGTGCGCTGTACACAAGGGCCGCATAAGGGTCATATACGGGAAACATGTTGGGGGACTCTGTTTCCACCACCGTGATATCCGCTGCCTTACCCGGCTCCAGGGATCCGGTCACCTCCCCCAGCCCCAAAGCATTGGCCCCCCATATGGTCGCCATAGAGACTATATCCTTTGCGGGAAAGGCGCTTCTGTCTTTTAATTCATTCTTATGGAAATTAGCACAAAACCTCATCTGTGTAAACAGATCCAGCGTATTGCCGCTGGCAGGACCATCGGTGCCCAGCCCTACGGCTATCCCCTGATCCAGCATGGAACTTACCGGTGCAACGCCTTTGGCCGCCTTGGTGTTGGAGCCGATGCAGTGAGCTGCACCGCTGCCTGCGCTGCCCATAAGACTGATATCCTGCTGTGATACCCGGATGCTGTGGGCACATACGGTGAGGGGATCCAGCACTCCCAGCCGGTCCAGATATTCTACCGGGGTACATCCAAACTGTTCCCTGAGATAGGACATCTCATAATCCATCTCAGCCACATGGAGGGTAAATGGAACCCCATATTCCTGATCCAGCTCATGTATCTTCTGAAGAGTACTGCTGCTGCAGGTTGTTGTGCCATGGGGTGAGATGCAACCCATAATCCGTGGATGGTTCCTATACCTCCTGATCAGTTCTTCCCCCCGCGCAATGGACTCCCGGGGCGTTCCCGCATCACAGGTGGCATCCTCCATCACCGTTTCCCCTGCAATTCCCCTGATGCCCATCTCATCCATAACCTCTGCCACTGCATCCTCAAAATAATACATGTCCATGACCGTGGTCACACCGCTTAAAAGAAGTTCGCACACCGCAAACCTGCTTGAAAGCCGGACCAGCTCCCTGTCCATGGCCTTAAACTCCATGGGCAGGAGAAAGACCCTGAGCCTGTCTCTGCAGTCATCTCCCAGCCCTCTAAAGGGGATCATTCCCATATGACAGTGTGTATTGACCATGCCGGGCATTACAATGGCATGGCCTGCATCTATGACCATCATCCCCTGCCTGTCTCTATATGCATCATACCCTGTCATGGGACCCACCTCTGATATCCGGTCATCCTCCATGATCAAATATCCATCCGGGTACACATCCATTCTGCTGTTCATTGTCACTATGATGCCATTTTTGATCATTGTTTTCATAACAAAACTCCCCTAATCCATATAGTCCTCAATAAGAGGAAGCTGCTCCTGGCTTCTCACATCCAAAAGTCCGTAATCCGTCAGCTTCAGCTGCGGCGACACAGGCAGAGCCAAGGTGGACATGGACATGATCTCATTGTTGTTCTCATACCCCAGCCGTCTCATTGCCCTTCTCACCCCTGCCAGATCACGGGCCAGTTCCTCCACCGGCCCGTCATATATGATCCCCCCGACAGGAAGCAGGGCCTGGGCCGTCACCTTACCGCCCTCAGCCGCCACATAACCGCCCTGGAGTGTTACCACCCTGTTCTGTGCCACGGCCATGTCCTTTTCACAGGTTCCCAGCACCAAAAGGTTGTGGCTGTCATGGGACCATGTTGTGGCAATGGCTCCAGGCCTTTTTAAGGCCCCTTCCACCAGTCCGTAGGATATATTCCCGTTCTTCCCATACCGTTCAAAGATCACGGCCAGGGACAGACCTGCTTCCTTCCAGCACAGGATGCCGTCTTTTACCTCCAGCTCCCTTATGACCCTGGATGTAGCGGTCCCAAAGGCCTGGATCTTCATTACATTTACCCTGACCCTATGACAGGGCCGGGCTGCTTTCAGAAAGAAATCCTCCTCCCTGGCCATGGAACATTTCACTGAATGATAAAATGCTTCAGGTACAATGGTATTCCCCGCCCGGCCATCATCTGCCTCAGCGACCTGTTCTTTTCCGTACACGCATGTTCCGTTTTTATATACAGCCCTTGGCTGAAAATCTTCCAGATCATCCAGCAGCACAAAATCAGCCAGCTTCCCCGGCGCGATCATTCCCCTGTCATCCAGATGCATTCTTCTGGCCGGGGTCAGAGTGGCGCAGTAGATTGCCTTTTCCACCGGCATACCCATTTTGACAGCATGGCTTAGGATCCTGTTCAGCTGCCCTTTTAAAAGCTGGTCCGGCATGGTGTCGTCCGTGATCAGGGCAACATTTTCATATAACCCGAATCTGTTCACGGTCTCTACAACCTCCCGTGTCAGGGACTTGTACTGGAGTTCCATGAACATGCCCATATCTGTTTTTTCCAGAACCGACTCCGGTGTCTGCTGGGTGTGGTCCGCATCCACCCCCTCATAGATAAACCGGCAAAGATCAGTGCCGGTAATCCTTGGACAATGGCCTTCAATCCGCATTCCGGACCTGGGGCCTCTCCCTTTTCCAGATGTTTTCCCGGTTTGGGAACCATCCCTGCATATCCTTACCAGCCGTTTGATCAGTGTATCATCCTGGGACGTCAGATCCTTAAAATTCATAACCTCACCAAGGCACAGCACTCTGTTATTTTCAGCCAGGACCTTTGTCTCTTTTTCCCCAATCCTTGCCCCTGAGGTTTCCAGCCTTTCGTTGGTGGCGGGCACGCTTGATGGAATGGCATAAAATATGTCCTGATCTGTTTTTTGCCCCATAAACCATTCGATCCCCGCCATGCCGAACACATTGGCGATCTCATGGGCATCCGCCACCACAGCGGTCACGCCATAAGGCAGGGTGATGCGGGAAAACTCAGCCGGATAGGTCATGGAGCTTTCAATATGCATATGGATGTCAATAAGGCCTGGGATCATATATCTGCCCCTGCCGTCTATGACCTTTGCTCCCGGATAGCAAAGCGCAGGGGAAACCTCAAAAAACCTTTCCCCTGCAACTGCTACATCCCTTTTTTCAAAACACTGCCTGTAAGTCATAAAGACCAAGGCATCTTTTACCACGAAATCAATTTTCATAAATTCTCTCCAGGGATCTAATTGTTGATGATCCTGTTCCACTGGTCGATCCAGGCATTTAACTGCGGATTTACAAAGGAGTAGTCCAGAACCTTGGCATTGGCCGCATTTTCACCGTAGGTCATGTTCTTTGATTCCTCCTCAGTGAATTCCACTTTGCTGTTGGTAGGCGCCTCATTCAGGGCTTTGCCTGTCTTGGCCTGAAGCTGCGGGCTTAAGCGGTAGTTCAGGTACTCATAGGCCAGTTCTTTATTCTTACAGTTCTTTGTAATGCTGATGGTGTTAAAGTTGGCGTATGTGGTATCAGGCGTCATATAAACCAGATCAGGATTTGCGGCCTGGATGGTGGGCACGCCGAAATCCCCCACAACAGCCACCGCCACCTCACCTGAGGTAAACATATTGATCAGGTCGGAAGACTTGGTGTAAGTCTTTACCAGGTTTGGCTTCAGCTGTTCCAGGGCCTGAAACGCCGCCTCTGCCTGGTCACTCTTAATGTCTGCCCCCGCATGATCGCTTGCCATATAAACCATGGCCGGTCCAAAGGTAGTGGTGATCTCCGGAATGGATACCATGCCCTGGAGCCTTTCATCCCACAGATCGTCAAAGCTCTTGATCTCAAAGTCTACTGCATTGGGATCATACATGATACCAATACTGTTAATGGTGTAGGCAACGCCCTGCCCTGCCTCTGCCATGGTCTTGGCGGCTGTGATCATATCCTTTGCGTTCTCAATCTTACTTAAGTCAATGTCCTCAAACAATCCCTCCTCAATCCCCTTTGCCGTCATGGCCTGGGAGAGCTCGATCACATCAATACTGGACTGACTGTCGGCAGCCAGTTTGGTATAGCGGTCATTGGTGCCCCCTGTCTCAGTGACGATCTCACAGTTAAACTCCTGCTCAAAGGGCGCGTATACCTCCTCTGCGGAAATGTCCTCGCTCAGCCCGTAGGTGGAAAGCACCAGTTTCTGCCGACCGCCCTCATCTGTCTTGCCATCCCCTGAAGCTGAACCGCCGCAGGCTGTCAGTGTCATTGCTGCGCAAAGTACCATTGCAATTGTCTTTTTCATCATAATCTCCTCTTTCTTCCCCCTGTGGGAGGTTTATTCATAGATTTGCTTTAAAACCGCCGGTCATTTACCGGCCAACCAATACCAGCTTGTCCTTTGGAAGATACAGCCTCAGTTCCTCCCCCTCCCTGAACACATGGGAGGTATCCATATTCACCTTTAGTACTCCTGAGGCCGTATTTACCTCATACTGATAACTCTTGCCCAAAAAGGTCCTGACACCCACTGTGCCGGTCAGCACATTCTCCTGCTGTCCAGGTTCTGCCAGACGTATATCATCCGGCCTGATGGTTCCGGCAAAGTCCGGTCCATCCCACTCCATGTCCACCTGGAACCTGCTGTTGTCCCTTGCCCGGTACTCATGATCCCCGCTGCGCTCCAGTTCAAGGAAATTCTCAAAGCCGATAAACCTTGCCACAAATTCCGTTGCAGGCCTTGTATAGATATTCTCGGGAGAATCGTACTGCTCAATCATACCGTTGTTCATCACAG
The DNA here is from genome assembly GCF_000954015.1 of Clostridium sp. FS41. Lineage (NCBI taxonomy): Bacteria > Bacillati > Bacillota > Clostridia > Eubacteriales > Clostridiaceae > Clostridium > Clostridium sp. FS41. The sequence continues at coordinate 13,383 of NZ_JYHN01000032.1, read as the reverse complement.
CCACCTTGTCAGAGATGGAAAAACACTCCTCCTGGTCATGAGTCACAAACAGGGTGGTGATGCCCAGCTTTTTCTGAAGGCGCTTGATCTCCACCCTCATGCTGATCCTTAGCTTGGCGTCCAGATTGCTTAAAGGCTCATCTAAAAGCAGCAGCTTCGGCTCGATTACAAGCGCCCTTGCCAGAGCTACCCTCTGGCGCTGTCCGCCTGACATCTGCTTTGGAAACCTCTGGGCAAATTCAGTAAGCCCGCAGACCTCCAGTATATCCTTAACCTTTGTATCGATCACTGCCTTGTCCATTTTCCTGGTGCGCAGCCCGAATGCCACATTGTCATACACGCTCAGGTGGGGAAACAGGGCATAGCTTTGGAATACCAGGCCAAAATTCCTCCTGTGCACGGGAACCTTTGTCATATCCTCCCCATCCAGGCTGAATGTACCGCCCTGGGGATCGATGAATCCCGCCACCACTCTCAGCGTGGTGGACTTACCGCAGCCGCTGGGCCCCAACAGGGAAACCAGTTCTCCCTTTTCCACCTTTAGATCAAGTCCCTTTAAAATCTGTCTCTTTTTATCATAACTAACATCAATCTGGTTCAGGGTCATAAATGCCATTGTTATCCTCCTCCTATTTAGCCAGGGCAGCAATGCCCAGGGTTCTGTCAACGATCACCATTATGATCACGGTCGCTGCCATGAGAAGCACGGAAACAGCTGAAACAGTGGGATCATAATTGTACTCAATGTAGTTCATAAGGGTGGAGGGAAAGGTGCTGACTCCCGGCCCTGACAGGAACATGGATACAGGAATATTGTTAAAGGAATTGATAAATGCCAGCATAAAGGCGGAGGATATCCCGGATGTCACATTGGGAAGCACCACCTTAAAAAATGCGGAACGTTTGGGGCATCCCAGACTCCAGGCCGCCTCCTCAATGGAAAAATCAAATTGTTCCATGGAGGATCCCACCACACGGATCACATAGGGAAGGGTTACCATAAAATGGCCGGCCAAAAGGCTTACAAACACCGGGATCCTCAGTGTAAGAATCAAAAACTGGTACAAAATAAAGCCAATGACAATGCCGGGTACAATGGTGGGGGACAGGAAGATGGATTTCAGCATCTGCTTTCCCTTCACCTGGGAGCGCGCCAGAGCATAGGCCGCCGGTATCCCTACCAGCAGAGCGATCAGGGTTGCCAGCAGGGCCACCTCCAGGCTGGTGAGAAAGGATCTGCGAAAGGATTTCAGTGCAAACACATTGGCAAACCATTTTAAGGAAAATGATTCAATGGGAAATGTAATGGCGCTGCCGCCTCCAAATGCCGTGACCGTGATAATGAGCAGCGGCAGTCCCAAAAAGGCAAACACCAGGACCGCATATGCGGTTAGCAGCTTATTCTTATGCATAATTCTCTCCCCTCCTGTCCAGTCTGGCGGCCAGGGCATTAAATCCCTTGATCACAGCCAGCGTGATCACGATCATGATAAATGCAATCACCGATGCCCCGGTCCAGTCACCCACGGACATGGCCCTCTGGTAGATCAGTGTGGCCATCACCATGTTGCTGTTGCCTCCAAGAAGCTGAGGCGTGGTATAAGCGGTCAAAGTACCTGTAAACACCAGGATTCCGCCCACAATGATCCCCGGAAGGCTCATGGGGAAGATCACCTTCATAAACGCTTCCATCCTGGCGGCGCCCAGACTCTGGGCCGCCTCCATCATATCGTCATCAATATTCTCCATCACGCCTGTGACCGTGACGATCATCAAGGGCAGAAACAGGTAAATGGATCCAATGATAATGGCAAAGTCCGTGTACAGCAGCTTGGCAGGTTTATCCACAAAACCCGCGGCTAAAAGAAACTTATTCACAATTCCATTGCTTCCAAGGATATTGATCCACGCAAAACTCCTGATAACGGAGTTGGTCATCATTGGAAAAATGGAAGCTGCCAAAAGAAGTCCCCTGTACTTTTTCTGACACCGGCTGATAAAGTAAGCGGTGGGAATCCCTCCCAGCATACAGACAGCGGTTGTGATCACGGCGATCTTAACCGTGCGCAGGAATATTTTCAGATAATACCCGTCCTTAAAAAAGTCCACGTAAAAGCTGAAGGGATAATCTCCCGAAAAAATACTTGGCGCCAAAACCCGCAGTAAGGGGATGGCAAGGCACACCAGCAGGATCACAAGGCCAGGTACCAGCATGATTAATGCACTGCTCTTTTTCATGATTTTCACACTCCATGCTGAATCAAAAGATTTATTAAGGTTGCTTATTTTAGGCTTTACGTTTATTATAAAAAGTAATATAATATACGTCAAATATATAAATTCTATATTTTTTATGCAGTAAAGCTATATTCACCTGTTTTTTTACAAATCATTTCCGTATCATAAAAGTAATGCCCTGTCAGGAGGAATTTTATGGATTTAAAAGAAGCACGCTACATCCTGGCCATTGCCAGACAGGGGAGCATCGGCAAGGCCGCCGAATCCCTGTTCATTTCCCAGCCCTCCTTAAGCAAGTATCTTAAAAACCTGGAAAACCAGCTGGGCGGGCCGCTCTTTTACCGCATGGACAACTGCTATACCCCAACCTATATGGGCGAACGCTATCTCCACTACGCGGAGCAGATTGCTGCTTACGGGGAGCAGTGGAACCGGGAATACGAGGATATCAGCCACAGGAAATACGGCCGCCTCAATATTGCCATCCCAATCATGATGGGAAGCACCCTCATCCAGCCCACCCTAATGGAATTCCACAACCTCTACCCCCATGTGACCATCAATGTGATGGAAGCGGTTAACTTCATAGCCGAGACAAGCTTAAAAGACCATTCCATTGACCTCACCTTTTATAATGTCCATGTATTCCCCAAATTATTGGACTATGAGGTCATGCAAAGGGAAGAAATTGTATTAATTTTATCAGCGGGACATCCACTTGTGTCCAGAGCAGTGGATAAACCTGGCTTTAAGCATCCCTGGATCGATTTAAACCTGTTTTCCGGGGAAAATTTTATCCTCCTTTATCCGGACCAGAACACGGGCGGCATTGCCCTTAAACTGTTTGAGGATTACAATATGGATCCTCCCGTACTTTTGCACACACGCAACAGCGAGATGTCCATCAAACTGGCCATGGAAGGACTTGGGATTGCATTTGCGCCGGAAAGCTACTATCACATGGCCGCTTCCCATGGCAGCCATCCGTCCCTCTGCCTGTCCATTGGAAAAAGCCCCATTGTCACAACCACCATCGCGGCTTATCCAAAGGGACGGTATCTGCCTCAGCATGCAAGGGATTACATGGAGATCATACGGAAATATTGCGCGGGGAAGCGGTAAACCGGGTTATTCTATTCCAAAAGAAAAAGACCCCCGGAGAGCGGCAGCTCTCCGCGGGTCCTTATGTGACATAATGAACCTGCTCTTCTTTTCCAATACTACTGAATCCGTATCCTTCCCTGACCCAGGGGATCCGCATACTCTGCGGTCACAGCCCCGCCCAGGCTTCTGATATAGGAGGACAGCACATCCACGTCCACCATCACCTCATCCTTGATCACATTGCATCCGTTAAACATGGTCATACCATCGCCTCCGGACTTTAACATATAATTGTGGGAGGCCACTGTGTAAGTACGGCTTAAATCAATGGGTTCCCCGTTTACCATAATGTCCTTCACCCTGTAAGGGCCGTTTACACTGATGAAATTCCCCTTCTCATCCAGTTTCACACTGGAGTTCACGGATGAATCAATGGTGTAGGTCAAACCAGACACCTGCAGGAATCCGCCGCACTCCTGGGGATAATCCCTGGACGCCATCTCCAGGGCATCCTTGATGACCTGTCCTGTTGCCTCAACCACGCACCCCATATTTCCATAAGGGAATACTGCCAATGTATCATTGTAGGTGATATTTCCCGGCTTAATATCAGCCCTGATGCCTCCGCCGTTGCTAAGGCCGATATCAGCGCCCAGTTGTGTGCGGTAAGCATCCGCTGTCAGATCTCCCAGATTTGTCTCACCGCTTCTTACCCGGCGGTTTCCGTCTGCGGGATCGTTTACTGTAAGCAGGTAGGGAGTGGTCCCAAGCACTGTTTTTAATGTCTCATTGTACTGGCTCTGTATCCCCTTAATAAAGCGGTCCGTGGTGTAATCCACTGCTTTTCCGTTTTCATTGACAATGCTTCCCCCGGGGATCAGCAGATAGAGTCCCACCGGCAGCAGGTCCGCATTCTTAAGCTTGTCCAGATTGTGGTTGTAGATATCGATCCATCTGTCATAGGAACCCAGCTCCCTTTTTGCGATCCTGCTAAGGGTGTCGTTCTTCCGGACCACATAGTCCCTGGCCAGATCCATTGCCAAAACCTCTGACACCAGCTCTGTGCGTATGGTACCGTCCGTGCCAATGGTCAGCTTCCCAATGTTGTTCAGCTTTGTACCTGTCTGGGTAATGATTACGTCCTGTCCGTCCCTGTTTTTTGCTGTCATGCTTGGGGTAGTCTCATGGGAATGGCCGTCAATACACACATTGATTCCCGTAGTGTTCCTGATTATATTAACAGCACTCCACCGGTCCGTAACCCCTGTCTCTCCCAGATGCCCCACCATGATCACATAATCGGCGCCTTCATTCCTGGCAGCGTCCACACTTGCCTGGACTTGGCTGTACAGACTCTGTCCGCTTTCATCCTCACAAAAGGAATAGATGTAATTACCGGCCCCGTCCTGGAAATAAGCGGGAGTGGACTTGGTAAAGCTCTCCGGTGTGGACACGCCCACATATGCTACCCTGGTATCCCCGTATGTGATCATCTTATAAGGTGCAAACACGGCTGCGCCTGTTGCCGTGCTGATAAAATTACAGGAATAATAACCGCAGTTTAATTTTCCCGCCAGGTCCAAAAACCTTGCCATGCCATAGTCAAATTCATGGTTGCCCGGAACAGCCACATCATATCCCACCTGGTTCATGATATCAATGAGATATCCGCCCTCGGACAGCGTGCCGATCGGCGCTCCCTGAATGGCATCCCCTGCGTCCACAAGGGTAACATAGGGTGTCTGCTGCTGCATCTGCTTTTTGTACAGCGAAAGCCCTGCGTAGCCGATGTTGTCATCCACTCCGCAGTGGACATCGTTTGTGTAAAGCACCACAATATCCTGATCCGCGCCAAATGCAGTGACAGGCATACCGGCTGTAAGGGAACAGATCATTCCCACGGCCAAAAGCAGTGACAGCAGCCTTTGTTTCATTCTTTCTTTCATGAACTTCCTCCTCTCATACTTGAACTTTTAGGGTTAATTTAACTATAGCACATAAAGGGCAATGGCGGAACATTTTTCCAGTCATTAACAGCCAAAAAAATCAGGCCGTACATAGGATACCATCACCATGTACAGCCTGACTGCTCTTCAACCTCTATTATCCAACCCTCAGCTTAAACTTCTGAAGATCCCTGTCAGAATCCACTTTCTCGATCATTGCCCCAAGTCCCTGGAGCTTATCCTCAAAGCACTCATACCCTCTCTGGATATAACCGATCTCATCCACCACCGTATATCCCTCTGCTGCAAGACCTGCGATCACAAGGGCCGCCCCTGCCCGTAAGTCCGGCGCGTTTACCTGCGCTCCCGTAAGGCGCTTCACTCCATCAATCACAGCCACATTTCCCTCTACCTTTATGTTGCTGCCCATTCGGGCGAGCTCATCCACGTACTTAAAACGGTTCTCAAAAATGCTTTCCGTCACCATACTTGTACCACTGGCCAGCACAAGGGCAACCGACATCTGAGGCTGCATGTCCGTTGGAAATCCAGGATACGGCAGGGTCTTTATATCTGTGTGGCGCTGTGACGGTTTACCCACCACGCGGACCGCGTCATCAAATTCAATCACCTCACATCCGATCTCTATGAGCTTAGCGGAAATGGCTTCCAAATGCTTAGGTATTACATTTTTGATCATAATATCCCCTCTGGTAGCCGCGGCAGCGCACATAAACGTACCTGCCTCGATCTGGTCAGGGATAATGGAATATTCAGTTCCATGGAGCCTGTCTACGCCCCTGATACGGATGGTGTCGGTTCCGGCTCCCTTAATATTGGCTCCCATGCTGTTTAAGAAGTTTGCCACATCAACAATATGGGGCTCCTTTGCCGCATTCTCCAGAATGGTCTGCCCCTCTGCCAGGGCGGCTGCCATCATAATGTTAATGGTCGCTCCCACGGAAACAACATCCAGATAAATATGGCTTGCTACCAGGTCAATGGCATGGGCGATCACTGCCCCGCGCTCAATGACTACCTCTGCTCCCAATGCCCTGAAGCCCTTGATATGCTGGTCAATGGGCCTGCTGCCGATATTGCAGCCTCCGGGAAGGGGAACCTGGGCACTCTTATACTTACCCAAAAGAGCGCCTATAAAATAATAGGAGGCGCGGATCTTACGGATATATTCATCGTCAACGGATACTTCTTTTATATTGCCTGCGTTAATCTTAACAGTGTGTCTGTCAATCCGTTCAACCCTTGCGCCGATCTCCTGAATTGCCTCTAACAGTACATTGATATCTCTCACATCCGGCAGATTATCAATTAAAACATCTTCATCTGTCATGATCGAAGCGGCCAGGATACCCAGTGCAGCGTTTTTCGCTCCGCTTACGGTCACATCACCCACTAACGGGTTACCGCCTTTGATTATATATTGTTCCATTCCACACCTCTGATATTTATTTAAACAAATCTCATTTCTATGGATAATAGTCCTAAATAATTACGTAAAAATTTGTTCATAATTTATTTACATCTTTCTTAGATTATACCATAAGAATCAGATTTGTAAAGTAAAACGCGCCGTACAGGCCCCGGCCCATTCCATCCGCGGGCTGATCCAAAGGCTCTTTAAATATTCCGCCGTCTGTTTACATCCATGCAGACTGCCGGAAAAAAGACAAAAGGACACGGCCCGGATCCAGGTCCGTGGAAAGATTCCACAGACATGATCTCAGGCCGTACCATTTACCGGAGCTTATTGGTTTTTACTGAAAAAACAGTGTATTTACATCCAGTGCTTCTTCGATCATATCTGACTCCAGCATAAAATCAGCTGTTTTCTGGAAGCCGTCTCTGTCCTCATCGCTGATTTCCATGGAGAAATCATAATATCCATACATTTCCTTTACTGCCTCTTCCTCCAAATCCAGTTCCTGAGCCACAATTTTTAATGCCTCCTCCTGGTTATCCTGCATAAATCCGGAAATTTCTTCCTGGGCTTTCATGAAACGCTCAATCACATCCTGGTTTGCATCATAAAAATCCTGTCTTACCGCCACTGCAATGATGGCTTTGATCAGACCTTCCCCGTCAGCCACCATGTGGTATCCCTGCTGTTTTGCCTGATAAGCCGTGGCTCCTGCGATCAGCGCCACATCCACGCTGCCGCCATCCAGGCCCGCTTTTGCATCAGGGATTCCCATATTCACATAGTTAACATCCTCAATAGTCATACCGCCCTCTGCAAGATAGGCGACCAGCAGCTCATGAAGATTTGTGCCCGCCGGTCCGGCGATGGTCTTTCCCTTCAGGCTCTCCGGTGTGGTCAGGCTGTCATCCGTGGAATACATGCAGAATGCCTTGGGGGACCGGCTGTACATGTTAAGCACCTTGATATCAGCTCCATTGGCAGCTGACAGGATCACGGAGGTTGCGCCTACTGCATAGAGGATCTGCACATCCCCTGATGCCAGGGCCTGGGTCTGGTCCGCCCCTGAATTGATCTCCGCATACTCCACGGAAATCCCCATATCCTCAAAGCTCTTTGCAAAGATTTCCTGGTTCTTTTCAATGATGGAAGGTACGTTAAGAGGTGAAACCACATAGGTAAATACCAGCTTGTCAATACCTGACGCTGCTTTCTGTGTATCCGTATTCTCCTCTGTATTTCCTGCATCCTTGCCGCTCTCAGAGGAATTGCTCTCCTCTGGTGATTCCTTCTCTGTCTGTGACTGCTGTTCTGTCTGGGCCCCGGTCGCTGCTCCCGTGGAAGATCCGCCACACCCGGTAAGTGCTGTCACCCCCATGCAGATTGCCATTCCTAATGCCATTAATCGTCTCATAATCCATATCCTCCTGATTCTTACTTTGAATTTTTATAACTTTTCAGTACGGCCCATCTTCTTGACCGGAAAAACCGGTCAAGAAGCATCGGATGTCCATCCGATGTGAAAATGGGTGCAAAAACGGACTTATAAGCGAGCTTAACGCCCGCTTTTGCACCCATTTTCCCGCCGTGCTGAACTGTTACAAATTTTTTATAATATCCCTTTTCAGGGAAATAAACATGTCATCCAGCAGATTCCGTTCCCCTGTGGTCTCAGGAACCTGATACTGGGCCTTTACCAGCCCTTTTTCGATCACTACGATCTTATGCCCAAGGATCAGGGCCTCATCAATGCTGTGGGTCACAAACAGGATACTGCTCCCCTGTTTTTTCTGGACCCGCATAAGCTCCTTTTGCATCTGCTCCCTGGTAAAATAGTCCAGTGCCGCGAAGGGCTCGTCCATCATAATAAAGGACGGCTCATATGCCAGTGCTCTTGCAATGGCTGTCCTCTGCTGCATCCCCCCGGAAAGCTGGGAGGGATAAGCTTTCTCAAATCCATCCAGTCCAACGGTAGCAACAATGTCAGCTATTTTTTTACTGTCCTGCTCCTTTTTGCCAAGCCCAAACCTTATGTTGTTCCACACCGTAAGCCATGGCATCAGCCTTGGCTCCTGGAATACAAAGGCGGTCCTGTGGGATTCCCCGTATCGTATTTCCCCTTGGTCCACTTTCTCCAGACCGCCTGTCAGGCGCAGAAGGGTTGTTTTGCCGCATCCGCTGCGTCCCAGGATCACGGTGATCCGGTTGGACGGGACCTGCAGGCTGATGCCGTTCAGGACCTGGACCGCCCTGTCTTCCACTAAGTACTGTTTGTGTACATTTATAAGCTCAATCCCAGCCATTATCACAGGATCCTTTCAATAATTTACTGATTGCCAGGGCAAAGATACGATCCGTCACATATCCCACCATACCGATGACCAGGATTCCCACGATCACCTTGTCTGTTCTGGACATCTGCTGGGCAAACAGGATCATGTGGCCCAGTCCGGTGGATGCCGCCACCATCTCAGCCCCAATGATCGCCCTCCAGCTGTATCCCAGGCCAATGCGCATACCCACCAGAATATCCGCTGATGCATAGGGCAGGATGATCCGCAGGAACTTACGCCCTCTGGAGTATCCAAACATGTCCCCCACTTCCAGAAGCTTCCTGTCGCATCCTGTAAACCCTTTTACTATATTTAAGTACATGGGGAAAAAGGATGCCAGCACAATGATCACGGTCTTCGTTGTCTCCCCGATCCCACACCATAAGATCAAAAGCGGTATCATGCTAAGTGGCGGGACATTGCGGAAAAACTGGACCATATACTCATAATATTTGCCGGACGCAGGCAGCAGGGCCCGCGCCATTCCAAGGACAAAGGCCAACACAAAGGCAATTGCAAATCCCTTCATGACGCGGATAAAGCTTATATATATATCCTTCCACAGCTCCCCTGTGACCAGCATTTTTATAAAACTCTGCAGCACCTTGGACGGCGGAGGCAGCACATAGGCGCTGAGGATACCGGACCGGCTTACCATGTACCACACCAGCAATACGGCCCCGATTCCAATGAGGGGCGCCGCCGCATTTTTCCACCTATGCTTCATCCTTTACCACCCCATCTCCATTGTGACAGCCCCTGTGGCAATACAGCATTTCCACCAGACGGACCGTTTTCCACTCCCCGCCTTTTACATATTGCTCAATATCTTCCCTGCCTGTGAGGCTCTCCGTTTTAAATCCCAGCTCTTTAAAAAATCCAGGCGGTATGGGGCTGGACTCGATCACCTTTCCCTTGGGGCTCTGTCCCAGCTCCTTAAGCAGCCCGTTCCACGTGACAAACCGGGTATCCTTTAACTTCAGTGCATTGCCCATATCCGCCAGGGAACGGCATGGGGTTGTAATGATCTTCTTTCCATCCCTCAAGTCTTCCCGTCCGCTGATCTCCCTTGCACAGTGGATCAGAATAGGCTCGATCTTTGCCACCTTCATCACATCCTTTACCAGTCCGCTGGCCATGGGACATCGTGCATCCGCCACTGTTTCCCCGCTTTCCTCAGTAAGCTTTTTATACTTGTCCTTTACGATCCGGCCCCAGTCCGTCTCACACCGCACCTGGTCCAGATCATGGGCTTTTAAAAATGCATCCAGTATACCGCTTTCATACATACTTTCCGTTACCGGATTAATCCATATATATGTCAATCCTCATTTCTCCTCACCTTCAAGGTTAGATTACCCTAACCAGCTTATACAGCATATCAAATAACAAGAAAAAAGTCAACTCCCTCCCAGCCCATATCCTGTCTCTGAGCACTGGAAGAAATTGACTTTTTACTTTTGACTTTTTACTTTTAACTTTTATGCTTTTGACTTTCTATTCTCTAATTCACGGACAGGGCGCACAGAAAATCATTCTGCAGATTATTAAAATACTCCGTGGCATCCCCCAGTCCCATTTTCCTGGTCTCCTGTGTTTGGGGATCATAGATGGTCACATTGTACTGATCGTATCCTGAAAGCAGTACATACTGTCCTGTCTCAACATAGGCGATCACGGGAATTCCCTTATCAATATAATACAGCACCTGGCTCAGACTGCAACCGTCCGCATCAATAAGGATCAGTCCGTCCTCATACATATTGCTTCCCGTAAAGGAATCCAGGTACTTTGTCACCTTCCTGGCTTCATCCACCGGCGATTTAATGGTTCTGATATTTCTCCGGTTAATCCTATCCCACACAATGTGCTGGTTTCCGTCCGTTACAAATCCCATCTGTCCATATGCCATTGACACCGCGGTGCTGAAGTTTCTGGATGCTCCTATATAATGGCCGCCCCCATACGCATAAAATACCATATCGGAATCCGCCTGCACGGCGCTGGCCGTACTCACATCCAGGGTGCTTGTATATTCATAGGAAAATGCTTTTGGCGCTGATGTCTTCACCTTGTCCGCATTTGTATCATGGTCCGCCTGTACAAAATATACCCTTCCCTTTTCCTTGGAAGCAAAATACCCGATACCTGCCATGACATCCTGATCCACCTTCTGATTGCAGACAATGGTGTCCTGGTCCTGGTACATGTACTGGTTTTCCCCCAAACGCACCAGGCGCTTCAGATGGATCCTGCCTTCCTCAGCCACCACATCGGCAATGTAAATTCCGTCTTTCCTGTACTCGCTTTCCACCTGCATCTGGTTGTCCACAATATACATAGCGTACATGGGGCTTCCCTTTCTCCGCCCATTGACGATCCAGCTGTCCCTGGAATTGCTAAGACCGTAGATCAGGTCATTCCCAACAAATCCCAGCACTCTCACATAATCTCCCTGAGCTCCTACGATTTCCTGTTTCTGGGCTGTGTTAAAGTCCATCACATGCACCTTATCCGACTCATAGAGCTTGGAACCTTCCTGCCAGGCAACGCGGCTTCCGTCCCCGCTTACTGCAAAACTTCCCTCTGTAAGGCCCTGGGCAACCACCAAAGACTCATTGCTCTTTAGATCGATCCCATACACACTTCCCTCCACCATCAGGTACATCATATTATTGGCACTGAGGTAGGAAAGGTTGTTTACATCCTCCCGGATCTTTTCAAAGGATTCCGTGGCCGGCAGATAAAATTTTTCATTGACCGTATCCTGTGCCCAATCATAGCTGTAAAACACGATTCCCATTCGTCCTTCATATTTACCCCTGTTCATATATCCATAGACAAGAAAATCCACGGTTCCATTGTCCTGAACAGATAATATTTTCACATCATGCTTATTGTAATTACTTCTGACACCGTCATCCTGGCTGCTGTCAAATGTAAATACACGCACCATCTGGTTTTCCTTCTGGTCGTAGCACCACAGATCTCCCCCTGTTTTAAAGGCCAGATATTGGGAATTTGTACTTTTGGCAGCTCTCACCATGGTATCATTTGTAATTCCAAGGAGTATTTTCTTACCTGAAAATGCTTCCGCGCTTCCCTCAAATATCTCATTTGCATTCCGCTCATAATTCATGAGATAGATGCGCTGTTCATTCCATTTCATGGTAAAATTGTCCTCGGTATCGATCAGAACGGGCGTATGGCCGCTTTCCTCCAGGGATACCGTGTACCTGACCCGGACCTGACCCATGATCCCGTCAAACTCCTGAAGTGTTATCTGTGGTTCTCCCACCATTTCCACATCCATTCCGTCCCAGGTCAGGTGATTAAAGCTGGCCCTGATGGTAACATGTCCAAGAGAACTGTTATCCTCCGTATCACTGGTCTCCAGAAATGACACAAGGTCCCTGGCCTGATTGTAATCCAGGCTCTTCCTGGTAAACTCTTCAGCCAATGTCACCATATCATCCGCATACGTGTTATCAGGCCACATGATCCTGGTATAATAATGGATCGTCTTTTCGCTGGTATTGACCGTCAACGTAAGGAAATACGGCTCGTTCCTGATCAAAAGATTCTGGATCGGCAGCGTGGCTTCCGTACTTCCACCACTGCTTTCCCATTGAGAAAGCTCGGTCCGTTCGATCAGCCGGTCCATGGACAGGTTTCTCACCTCATAGCTGATACCTGTAATGGTATTTCCATATTCCGCAATCCGTATATTCATTCCACGGTTTTCAGGCAGCACAGAGATACTCTCCCTGGCTGCCTGATTCCCCATCTCCTGCATATAACCATGCAGGCAGTTGATCTCTTTTCCATTTAACTCAGTATATATGACCGGCAGTTCCGGTTCATCCATAGAGGTGTATACAGTATACTCCTTCTCCATGGTATTTCTGGCACTTACAAAATAAACGATAATGGCCGTTATAAATATCAGGAATAAAATCCCTACTTTTTGTAATGTTCTTTTCATATGTGAATCGTTTCCTCATAAACAGGTTTGTTTTGTATCTTTCTATTATTTTATATAATAACCATGAAAACTACAACTTAATCTTTTCTAAATTTTATTAATGCTAAACCCCTGGTACAGCCTTTATTAAATAACCGGGTATATATGGTGTGGTCATTCAAACGATCGTTCCTTTTCTAAAAGATACAAAATCCCCTTGAACACCGCCTGTTAAACATCTCATTGAGAAGCAGCACCTTGATCATATCCCTAAGCCATGACTGCCTTGGATCCGGCTTTGGTCTGGGCGGCGGGGGTACCGGCCTGGGAGGCGGGGGTACCGGCCTCGGCGGCTGCGGT
>NZ_JYHN01000031.1:0-792 GCF_000954015.1 Clostridium sp. FS41 | reverse complement strand
GCAGTGGGGGAACTGCTGGCAGAGCAGCCACACACCAAGATGCCCATTTAGCGGACTAACTATTTACCAAAAAAACGGAAACAGTAAAGGTTTTTACTGAAATAAGAGGAGATGGTAAAGTGGCAAATTTAGTGGAGATAGCAGGAGCATTTGATGTGTCGGTCACATGCTTTGCCAGTATGCTTGGATATACCAAGCCAGGATTATATGAAGCCGTAAAAAAGCATAACTCAGGCGGAAGGATGGCAGCGGCAATTAAGCGGATAAAGAAAGATAGCGATTACCTCTATGACCTGGATTTAAAACATGCACAGGGGAATAGGAAGCGCCGGGAAGCTGCTATTAATGAACTGGCAGAGGCATGTGGGCTTATAAGCCCTGTAAAAAGAGAAGAAAGTGCCCATTTAGCGGAGGACGGGAACCATGGGATTAGAAGTATTTGATCATTATGAATGTGATGGCCAGATAGAATTATCTGCGACACAGGAGGAAAATATGGGGACAGACAGACGGGTAGCAAAAAGATTTTACGAACTTTACAAAGCATGTCGGAAGACAGAGGAAGAAAAAAGAAACAAATGGATGGAGATTGCCGAGATGTGGAAAGAGTCCGGTTATATAGATGGAGCACTTGGAGACCGGGTAGAGGCCGCGCAAAAAGAATACACCGAGGCGCAGGAGGAGACCAATATGTTTGCGAGGCTGGCGCTGGACTGCATCCCAGAAGACTAGAAGTGGTAAACACAGATTTAGCGGAGGAGGCAGAGGGATGATTGAAGAAGGAATCGCTGT